>NZ_JBEXJK010000043.1:0-33484 GCF_040609095.1 Kitasatospora sp. NPDC004799 | reverse complement strand
TCCCTATCTACCCCCCCCCCTCCCCCCCGGCGCCGGGGCGGCCCCTCCCCCCCGGGGTGGAGCGCCCGCGCGGCCGCGTTCCACCCGGGCTCCACCCCGGCTCCGATCAGCGGGAACCGGCGCGTCCGTAGCGTCGGAGAGGTCAGCAACGAGCCTCTCCCGGGACGGAGCAGTCCGATGACCGCCCTCGCCAACCTGCTGGTGATCGCCGTGGTGGCGGCCCTGGTCGTCCGGCGCCAGATGCGGGCCCAGCGTCTGGACACCGAGCGCCGCTTCTGGCTGCTGCCGCTGGTCCTGGGCGCGCTCGCGCTGCGGGACCCGCAGCTCGTCGACCACCGGCACACCGCGCTGTCGGCGGCCCTGCTGGCCGCCGGGCTGGTCGCGGTGGTCGGGATGGGCACGGCCTGGGGCTGGACGGTACGGCTCTGGCGGTCCGCGGACGGCTCGGTCGTGGCCCGGGGCACCCGGGCCACGGTGGCCGCCTGGGGCGGGATGATCGCCGTCCGGCTCGGCCTGTACGGGATCGGCGCGGCGCTGCACGTCCGCCAGTCCGGCAGCTCCCTGATGCTCGGCATGGCGGTCCTGCTGCTGGTCCGCTCGCTCGTGCTGAACCGGAGGGCCCGGACGCTGGAGCCCGCGCCGCCCGTCGGCGTCCCGCACTGAACGGCGGTTCCGCCGACCTGCGTCCCGCACCGAGCGGCGGCTCCGCCCGCCGCACCGGCCCGGTCCGCAGCCCTGACCCCCCTGCCCCGACCCACCGCCGTGAGCACCGAGGAGGCACCCGTGGCCGGGTGGTACTGGACCCGCTGGCCGTCCCGCGAGGGGATGGACCGCGAGGCCGAGAGCCGGCCGCGGCGGCTCCTCACCGTGCTCGGCCGGATCGTGGTGCTGGTCACCGTCGTCTGGGGGACCTTCGCCGGCGGCAGGTTCACGGCCGGGGCGGCGGTGGCCGCGGCGGCCGGGCTGGCCGCCGCCGTCGCGCTCTGCGTGGCCTTCCTGCGCGCCAGCCGCGAACAGCGCCCGCTGCCCGCGTACCTGCTGGCCGGCGCGGTGCTCGGCGCCGCCTGGCTGGCCGACACCGGCCGGGCGCCCCTGCTCGCCGACGTGCTCTGGTACGGCCTGGCCGTGACGGCCCTGGTCCGGATGCCGCCCGTGCCCGGGCTGGTCACGGCGGCGGCCTCGCTGGCCTCGTACGCGGCGGTCACCACGTCGGGCTGGCTCAGCGTCGCGGCCACCGTCTGCGGGATCACCCTGCTCGGCTACCTGCTGCGGCTGGACGTCGAGGCGCGCGGCACCGCCCGCCGGCTGCTCGCCCAGGAGCGGGCCGCCCGGGCCGCCGAGGCGGAGAGTGCGGCGCTCGCCGAACGGGCCAGGATCGCCCGGGAGATCCACGACGTGCTCGCCCACAGCCTCTCCGCGCAGCTCGTCCACCTGGAGGCGGCCCGGCTGATGCTGGACGCCGGGACGGACCGCGAGCGGATCCGCGAACGGGTCGTCGCCGCCCGGCGGATGGCGCAGGACGGGCTGGCCGAGACCCGGCAGGCGCTGTCCGCGCTGCGCGGGGAGCTCACCCCGGTCGGGGAGTTCCTGGTCGAGCTGACCGGGCGGGAGCGGGCCGCCCTCACCGTCACCGGCACGCCCCGGCCGCTCGCCGCCGAGGCCGCCCTCGCGGTGCGGCGCACCGCGCAGGAGGCGGTGACCAACGTCCGCAAGCACGCGGCCGGCGCCCGCTGCTCCGTCGAACTGCGCTACCTGGACGGGGCGGTGGAGCTGGAGGTGCGCAACACCCGGCCGCCGCGCGGCGAATCCGCAGGTGGGCCCGGGGTGGAGGAGCTGGCCGCGAGCGGCAGCGGGTACGGTCTGCTCGGAATGCGCGAACGCGCGGAACTGCTCGGCGGCACGCTGGTGGCGGGCCCGGAGGACGGAGGGTGGCGCGTGCTGCTGCGGGTGCCGGAATGACGGATCCGGAGGCGATCAGGGTGCTGGTCGCGGACGACCAGACGGTGGTGCGCGAGGGCATCGTGATGCTGCTGGGGCTGCTGCCCGGCATCGAGGTGGTCGGGGCCGCCGGGGACGGGGAGGAGGCCGTCGCCCTGGTGGAGCGTCATCACCCGGACGTGGTGCTGATGGATCTGCGGATGCCGCGCTGCGACGGGGTCGAGGCGACCCGGCGGATCCGTGCCGCGCACCCGGAGACCGAGGTCGTGGTGCTCACCACCTACGCCGACGACGACTCGCTGTTCCCGGCACTGCGGGCCGGGGCGCGCGGCTACCTCACCAAGGACGCCGGCGCCGAGGAGATCGCCCGGGCCGTCGCGGACGTCCGCGCGGGTGCCGCCGGGCTCTCCCCACAGGTCCAACTCCGGCTGCTGGAAAGGCTTTCGGAGCAGCCAGGCGAGTCCGGGCCGGGCGCCGAACGGCCCGCCGCCCGGCCGGCGGAGCTGCCCGACGGGCTGACCGCGCGGGAGGCCGAGGTGCTGGCGCTGATCGCCGAGGGGCTGTCCAACGCCGAGATCGCCCGGCGGCTGTTCGTCAGCCAGGCCACCGTGAAGACCCACATCAACAATCTGTTCGCCAAGACCGCGGTCCGGGACCGCGCTCAGGCGGTCGCCTACGCCTTCCGACACGGAATCACCAGGACGCAGCAGTAGTCGGATGAGTGTCTGTCGGATGATCGATCACCTCATCGAGTGAACGTATCTGCGATGGTCAGGGGGGCTCTCCAAGGGCCGCCATCATGGTTCGGGTCAGAACATCCGGCCGTCCAGGAGCAGCAGTGCCACAGCAGCAGACGAGCAGTCCCGGCCCGGGACAGCAATTCGACTGGTGGGCCGCTCCGGCCGCCGGCAGCCCCGTTGAGTCCGCCGAGCCATCGGCTGCGCACCTCCGAACGGCGGTCCCGGCACAGCCCGGCTCCGCCCGTACGGACCACGCCCGCACGGTCCAGTCGGCAGAGGCCGTCGTGGGTTCGGTGGCCGTCGGCGCACCCGTCCACGGGGCCGCCGTCGAGCCGTTCGCCCAGCCCGCCCCCGCCGACCCCGAGGACCCGGCCGCGCCCGGCGACCCGCTCGCCGAGGAGCCGGTCGCCGACCGCACCGAGGTGTACCGGGCGGTCCAGGCCAGCGCGGCGTTCAAGCAGATCCGCCGCAGCTACCGGACCTTCGTCTTCCCGATCACCGGTGCCTTCCTCGCCTGGTACCTGCTGTTCGTCGCCGCCCAGGCCGGCGCCCCCGACCTGATGCGCCGGACGGTGGCCGGCCCGCTCAACGTGGCCTGGCTGCTGGGGCTGCTGCAGTTCGCCACGACCTTCCTGCTCACCTGGCTCTACGCCCGCAACTCCCGGACCAAGCGCGACCGCGCCGCCCTCGGACTGCGCTGGGACACCCAGGACCAACTGCGATGACGACCGTGATGCTCTCCGTGCCCACCGACGCGGCCAAGGCCGCCGTGCGGACCGTGGTGTCGACCGCCACCCCGCCGCCGGTCGCCCCCACCGGCGACCACCACTCGCTCGCCATCGCGCTGTTCGCGGTCGTCGTCCTGGTCACCCTCGGGGTCACCCTCTGGGTCGGCCGGCAGGGCAACGCCGCCGAGGACTTCTTCGCCGGCGGCCGCGACTTCACCCCGCTGCAGAACGGCTTCGCGCTCTCCGGGGACTACCTCTCGGCCGCCTCCTTCCTGGGCGTCGCCGGGCTGATCGCGCTGTACGGCTACGACGGCGTGCTCTACAGCATCGGCTTCCTGGTCGCCTGGCTGGTGGTGCTGATGCTGGTGGCCGAACTCGTCCGCAACGCCGGCCGGTACACCCTCGCCGACGTGCTCGCGCTGCGGCTGCGCCGCCGCAAGGTGCGCGCCGCGGCCGGCGGCGCCAGCGTCGTGGTCACCCTGCTCTACCTGGTGGCCCAGATGGTCGGCGCCGGTTCGCTGGTCGCCCTGCTGCTCGGCACCGGCAGCCCGCACGCCCGCACCTGGACCATCATCGCGGTCGGCGCCCTGATGATCGTCTACGTCACCATCGGCGGGATGCGGGCCACCACCTGGATCCAGATCATCAAGGCCTTCCTGCTGACCGGCGGTTCGGTGCTGCTCACCGTGCTGCTGGTGGTCCGCTTCCACGGGGACCTCGGCGAGCTGATGCGCCAGGCCGCCCAGCACAGCGGCGCCGGGCACCGCTACCTGGAGCCCGGGCTCAAGTACGGCGGCAGCATCACCAGCCGGCTGGACTTCGTCAGCCTCGGCCTCGGCCTGGTGCTCGGCACCGCCGGCCTCCCGCACATCCTGTCCCGCTTCTACACCGTGCCCACCGCGCGGGCCGCCCGCCGCTCCACGATGTGGGCGATCGGCCTGGTCGGCAGCTTCTACCTGATGGCCATCGTGCTCGGCCTCGGCGCCACCGCGCTGATCGGCTCGGCCGAGGTGCGGCACGCCAACTCGGCCGGGAACACCGCCGTTCCGCTGCTCGCCCTGACGCTCGGCGGCGGCAACGGCAGCACCGGCGGGGTGGTGCTGTTCGCCCTGATCTCGGCGATCGCCTTCGCCACCATCCTCGCCGTGGTCGCCGGGCTGACCCTGGCCTCCTCGGCGGCCTTCGCCCACGACATCTGGGCCGGCGCCTGGCGGGCCCGGCCGGTCCGGGAGCAGGCGAAGGGCGGCCGCGGGCGGCGTCGCCGGGGCGAGACCGTCCCGGCCTCCCGGTCGGGTGAGGAGTCGACCTCCGAGGTCAGCGAGCAGCAGGAGGTGGTGGTCGCCCGGATCGCCGCCGCCGGGATCGGGGCGACGGCGATCGTGATCAGCCTGTTCGCCCAGCACCTGAACGTGGCCTTCCTGGTCGGCCTGGCCTTCGCGGTCGCCGCCTCCTCCAACCTGCCGGTGCTGCTGTTCAGCCTGTTCTGGTCGCGGTTCACCGCCCGCGGCGCGGTCTGGGCGGTGTACGGCGGGCTGATCCCGGCGATCGTGCTGGTGTTCTTCTCGCCGGTGGTGTCCGGTTCCGCCGAGGCGCTCTTCCCCGGCCTGGACTTCCACTGGTTCCCGCTGGAGAACCCGGGCATCGTCTCCATCCCGCTCGGCTTCCTGGCCGGCTGGATCGGGACGGTCACCTCGTCCGAGCCCGCCGACCCGGACCGGTTCGCCGAGCTGGAGGTCCGTGCGCTCACCGGTGCGGGCGCGGCCTGAGCCGTCGCGCCCGGGGAACCCCGGCGGGCCTGGGGCCGCCGGGGTTCCCCCCTGTCCGGCCGGAGGCTCAGCGGCTACGCCCGGGCCGCCAGGCCGTAGCGGTGCTCCGGGCGGCCGGTGTCGCCGTACCGCAGGGTCAGCCGCAGCCGGCTGTCCCGCTCCAGCTGCTTGAGGTAGCGCTGCGCGGTGGAGCGGCTCAGCCCGGTGGCGTCGGCGACCTCCTGGGCGGACAGCGGCCGGCCCGCCCGCCGTAGCACCCCCAGCACCAGGTCGGTGGTGGGCGCCGAGTGGCCCTTGGGGAGCGTCCCGGCCGGGGCGGCGGCACTGCGCAGGGTGGCGAACAGCCGGTCCACCTCGTCCTGGCCGGCCTCCCGGGCCGGGGCGGCGAGCGCGTGCCGCAGCTGCGCGTACGCCACCAGCTTCTCCCGCAGCCCGGCGAAGGTGAACGGCTTGACCAGGTACTGGAGCGCGCCGTGCTGCATCGCGGCGTGCACCGTGGACACGTCCCGGGCGGCCGTCACCATCATCACGTCGCAGGCCACCTGGCGTTCCCGCAGCCGGCGCACCAGGGCCAGGCCGGTCTCGTCGGGCAGGTGGTGGTCGAGCAGCAGCAGGTCCACCGGGCGGCGCTCCAGGGCGGCCAGCGCCTCCCCGGCCGAGTGCGCGGTGCCGGTCACCCGGAAGCCCGGGACCTTGGCCACGTACGCGGCGTGCACGTCCGCGACCCGGAAGTCGTCGTCCACCACGAGTACGTCGATCATCACGCCTCCGCGAGCTGAGTGGTGAGCAGGGCCTCGGGCAGCTCGACGGTGAACCGGGCGCCGCCGAGCGGCCCGGTGTCGAGCACGATCCGGCCGCCGGTCCGCTCGACCAGCCGCCGCACCATCGCCAGCCCCAGCCCGCGCGGACGGTGCGCGGGCGCGTCCTTGCTGGTCCACCCCTCCTCGAAGACCTGCTCGCGCAGCGCCTCCGGCACGCCCGGGCCGCTGTCCGCGACCTGCAGCAGCAGGGTCGGGCCGGCCGCCGCCAGGCTCACCTCCACCCGGCCCCCGCCGCCCGCGGCCAGCGCGTCCACCGCGTTGTCGATCAGGTTGCCGAGCACCGTCACCAGCGCCCGGGCGTCCACCACCGCGTCCGGCAGGTGTGCCGCCGGGGCCAGCGCCAGCCGCACCCCGCGCTCGCCCGCCACCGAGGTCTTGCCCGCCAGCAGCGCCGCCACGTGCGGGTCCTGCACCTGCTCGGCGATCCGCGCGGCGACCACGGCGTGCGAGCCGGACTGCTCCGAGATGAACGCCACCGCCTGCTCGTGGCGGCCCAGCTCCAGCAGGCCCAGCAGGGTGTGCATCCGGTTGGCGTGCTCGTGGTCCTGGGCCCGCAGCGCCTCGGTCAGGCTGCGGGTGGTGTCCAGCTCGCGGACCAGCGACTCCAGCTCGGTGCGGTCGCGCAGGGTCACCACCGCGCCGCCCTCGGGGGTGGCCGTCCGGTTGACCACCAGCACCCGGTCGTCCCGTACGGCCGGCAGGTCGGCGCCGGCGATCCGCCCGGTGAGCACGTCCGCCAGCCGGCCCGGTGGCAGCACCGCGCCGATCGGACGGCCGGTGCAGTCCTCCGGCAGGCCGAGCAGCCGCAGCGCCTCGTCGTTGGCCAGCCGGATCCGGCCGCGCTCGTCCAGCGCCACCATGCCCTCGCGGATGCCGTGCAGCATCGCCTCCCGCTCCACCAGCAGGGCCGAGATGTCGGCCAGCGCGATGTTGTGGGTGCGGCGCTTGAGCCGGCGGGCCAGCAGCAGGGTGGCGAGCGTCCCGGCGGCCAGGCCGGCGCCCGCGCACAGCAGGATGCCGGTGAGCATCTTCAGCAGTCGGCGGCGGATCGAGTCGTCGCTGATGCCGACCGAGACCTCGCCGACGATCCGGCCGTCCGCCGTCCGCAGCGGCACCTTGCCGCGGGCGGTTCGGCCCAGGGTGCCCTGCTGGATGGCGGTGACGCTGCGGCCGCTGAGGGCGGGCTCCGGGTCGGTGCTGACCCGCTGGCCGATCCGGCCCGGGTCGGTGTGCGAGAGCCGGATGCCGTCCAGGTCGGTGACCACCACGAAGCTGGCGCCGGTGGCCAGCCGGATCTGCTCGGCGTTGCGCTGCGCGGCCACCACGTCGCGGCCGGCGGCGGCCCGGGCGATGTTCTCGTCGGTGGCGGTGGCCTGGGCGATCGACAGCGCCCGCTGCATCGCGTCGTGGTCCAGCTCGCTGCTGACCGGGGCCAGGAACAGCCCGGCGGTCACGGCGGTGACACCGACGGTGACGACGGTCTGGCTCAGCAGCAGCTGGGCGAAGACCCGGCGGGGTCCGCGGGGGAGCTTCATCCGGGCCTCCTCTCGGCGGCTTCGGGCGGTTTCGCGGGGGTGGACGGCGGGACGGGTCCGGCGGGTGCCCGGTGGGTGGCGGACCGGCGGGTGGGGGTCGGGACACCCTACGTTTCGGGCGTGTTTCTGTCAGCCGCGTCCCCGCAGTTGTAGCGGAAGCAAAACGAGCAGAACACCCCTCTACGCGGAGAAGTCGCACTACGCGCAGATGGCTCCCGCCGCGGCCGGGGCCGCTCCTACCGTTCCGGGGCAAGCACAGACCCGGGAGGATCGGATGAGCACTACCCCGGCGATCGAGCTGACCGGCGCGACCAAACGGTTCCGCACCCCCTCGGGGGCGCTGCACACCGCCGTCCGCGACCTCGATCTGACCGTCGCCCAGGGCGAGTTCGTCGCCGTCGTCGGCCCCACCGGCTGCGGCAAGTCCACCACGCTGACCCTGGTCAGCGGCCTGGAGGAGCCCACCGAGGGCGAGGTCCGGGTGTACGGCGAGCCCGTGCGCGGGATCGACCCCAAGGTCGGGTTCGTCTTCCAGCAGGACGCCGTCTTCCCCTGGCGCACCGTCCTGTCCAACGTGACGGCCGGCCCGCGCTTCCGCGGCGTGCCGGCCGCCGAGGCCAGGGAGCGGGCCCGGGACTGGCTCGGCCGGGTCGGCCTGGCCGCCTTCGAGGACCGCTACCCGCACCAGCTGTCCGGCGGCATGCGCAAGCGCGTCGCGCTCGCCCAGACCTTCGTCAACGACCCGGCGATCCTGCTGATGGACGAGCCGTTCTCGGCGCTGGACGTGCAGACCAGGGCCCTGATGTCGGACCAGCTGCTGGAGCTGTGGGCCGGCACCGGCTCCTCGGTCGTCTTCGTCACCCACGACCTGGACGAGGCCATCGCGCTCGCCGACCGGGTCGTCGTCATGACGGCCGGACCGGCCACCGTGAAGGAGATCTTCACCGTCGACCTCCCGCGCCCGCGCACCGTGGAGGCCGTCCGGCTGGAACCGAGGTTCGTCGAGCTGTACCGCGAGATCTGGGCCTCGCTCGGCGAAGAGGTGCGCATCACCCGGGAGAGAGGAGCGGGTCGTGCCGCTTGAGACCGCGTCCGTGTCCGAGTCCGCGCCGAGCGGCGCGGGCAGGCCCCCGGCCGTCACGACGAGGACCGAGGCCCGCGAACGGGCCGCCCGCAACCGGAGACTGGGCGTCTACGCGGCCCGGGTCGCGGTACTGCTCGCCTTCCTCGGGCTCTGGGAGGGGTGTGCCAGGACCGGGGTCGTCGACCCGTTCAACTTCTCCCAGCCGTCGAGGATCTGGGACCAGATCTGGCAGTGGATCACCCACGGCACCGCGCAGGGCTCGCTCGGCGACCAGATCGGCTACACCCTCTACGAGGCCCTCACCGGCTGGGTGATCGGCGTCGTCGGCGGTGTGCTGCTGGGCATCGCGCTCGGCCGGATCCGCTTCCTGGCCGACGTGTTCGGGCCGTACATCAAGGTGCTCAACGCCATCCCGCGGATCGTGCTCGCGCCGATCTTCCTGATCTGGTTCGGCCTGGGCCCGGCCTCCAAGGTCGCCTCCGCGGTGGTGCTGGTGTTCTTCCCGGTGTTCTTCAACGCCTTCCAGGGCGCCCGCGAGGTGGACCGCAACCTCGTGGCCAACGCCCGCATCCTGGGCGCCGACAACCGCAGGGTCACCCTCCAGGTGGTCATCCCCGCCGCCACCACCTGGATCTTCACCAGCCTGCACGTCAGCTTCGGCTTCGCGCTGATCGGCGCGATCGTCGGCGAGTACATCGGCGCCACCAAGGGCCTCGGCCTGCTCGTCGCGGCCGCCCAGGGCACCTTCAACGCGGCCGGCGTCTACGCGGCCATGACCATCCTCGCCGTCGTCGCGCTGCTCACCGAGGGGCTGCTGACCTTCGCCGAGAAGAAGCTGTTCCGCTGGAAGCCCGCCGACGCGGGCGACGGGCGCTGAACTCCCACCCCGTACCGCAGTAGAGAGGCACCCCCACCCATGCGCAGATCTGTTGCGATCGCCCTCGCCGCCGCCCTCGTCCTCCCGCTCTCCGCCTGCGCCAACGACGCCGCGACCGCCGGCCACGGCGCGGTGGCCGCCCCCGCCGGGCAGCAGGTCGACGGCCCCAAGGTCAAGATCATGGTCGGCGGCCTGGACAAGGTCATCTACCTGCCCGCGATGCTCACCCAGCGGCTCGGCTACTTCGCCGAGGCCGGGGTCAACGTCGAACTGATGACCGAGCCCGCCGGCGTCAACGCCACCACCGCGCTGCTCGCCGGGGACGTCCAGGGCGCGGTCGGCTTCTACGACCACACCATCGACCTCCAGGCCAAGGGCAAGAAGGTCGAGTCCGTGGTGCAGTTCGCCCAGGCGCCCGGCGAGGTCGAGGTGGTCTCCACCAAGCAGGCCGACGCGATCAGGTCCGGCGCCGACTTCAAGGGGCGGAAGCTGGGCGTCACCAGCATCGGCTCCTCGACCGACTTCCTCACCAAGTACCTCGCGGTCAAGAACGGCACCGCCGTCAGCGAGTTCAGCCCGATCGCGGTCGGTGCCGGCCAGACCTTCATCGCCGCGCTCCAACAGGGCAGCATCGACGCCGGGATGACCACCGACCCGACCGTCGCGAACATCCTGGACAAGGGCCTCGGCAAGGTGCTGTACGACATGCGCACCCCCGAGGGCTCGCGCGAGGCGCTCGGCGGGCTGTACCCCTCCTCGTCGCTGTACATGAACACCGACTGGGTGGAGAAGAACAAGGACACCACCCAGAAGCTCGCCAACGCCTTCGTGAAGACCCTCAGGTGGATGTCCACCCACAGCCCCGAGGAGATCGCCGCGAAGATGCCCGCCGACTACGCGCAGGGCGGCGCCGAGCAGTACGCGGCGGCGATCAGGGCGACGCTGCCGATGTTCACCACGGACGGCGTGATGCCGGCCGACGGGCCGAGGACGGTGCTCTCGGTGCTCGCCGCGTTCCATCCGGACGTGAAGGGCAAGGAGGGGTCGATCGACCTGGCGAGGACGTACACCACGGAGTTCGTCGCCAAGGCCGCCGGCTGAGCCGCGCCGCAGCTTGAGCCCCGCCCGCCGGCAGCGGTCCCGCGCTCACCCCCACGAGCGCGGGGCCGCTACAGGCCTCTGACGGAGAGGGCGTCCATCCGCGAGGGCGTCCCCGCCGCCTTGCCGCAGCTCTCCGGACGGGCCGGCTCGCTGACCGCCTCCACCACGTCCACCTCCCAGGACCGGCCGTCCCGGTGCAGCACCGTCACCAGCCAGCGGCCCTCGCCGTCCGGCCGCTGGGTGAGCGTCAGCGCGTCCGCCCCGGTCTCGCCGGTGGCCAGCCGCACCGCGTGCTCGGCCGCCTGGCCCGGGCGCTCCCAGCCCGAGCAGCCGCGCGACCACTCCGGCACCACGTGCCCGGCCGCCGTCGCCGCCAGCACCTCCTTGGCGGTCTCCGGCGTCAGCCGGCCGTACGCGTGGCCGTACGGCAGCACCAGCATCGTGGGGGAGAAGCGGTGCCCGCCCAGGTGGGTGACCTCCCACACCTCGCTGTGCCCGGCCGCGGCCAGCTCCGCCGCGAGCGGACGGCCCAGCAGCGCGCAGCAGCGGTCCCGCCGCCCGTTGGTGCACACCAGCGCCACCGGGCCGCCGACGTGCTCCGTCCCGAAACCGGTGTGGTCGCCGGCGCCCAGCGCCGCGAAGTCCAGCCCTAGCAGCTCCGCCGGGTCCGCGACCGCCGCCCGGCGCACCCAGCCGCGGCCCGGCACCGTGTGCGCCAGGAGCACCTCGTGGCGTGCGGTCGGCAGGCAGTCGGCGTGCCGACCGGGCCGCCGGATCAGCGCCACCCGCACGCCCGTCCCGGCCGAGGCCGCGTCCAGGGCCCGCCCGACGGCCGCGTCCAGATGGCTCTCACCCAGCGCCTTCGCGCCCCACGGCCCGTTCTGCTCCACCAGCAGCCAGGTGGTCGCCACCGCCGCGGTCGCGGCCAGCGGCTCCGAAAGTTCACGCGACACGGTCGCACAGGTGCTCACGCTGGCAAGGCTACCCTCAGCTGATCACCCTCACGCGATCACCCGAAGGCGGCCTTCACCCGCTCCGCCACCTCCTCGTCCACCGTGTCGTACAGCGGCTCGGAGACGGTCGGGAGGTCGGCGAACTCCAGGTGGATGCTGCGGACGACGCCCGCGAACAGCTCCGAGTAGAGCTCCCAGTCCTCGGGGCAGGGGGTGCTCAGCTCCAGGGAGAGCAGCTGGGACTCGTTCGGCAGCGGCAGGTGCACCTGGATCACCGAGGTGGTCAGCACCCCGTCGACGAGCGGGACCGCCAGGCCGTCCAGCGGGGTCGACCCGTCGTCGACCGCGGTCGCGACGGCGTCGATCACCGCCACCGCCCGTCCGGCCGGCAGCTCGACCGCCGTCACCTCCGCCTCCGGACGGGACCGGGCGAGGCGGGTGAGCAGGAAGTCCACCGCGCCCTCGTAGTCGGTCCCGACCAGCGGGCACACGGAGGCCGTGATCGAGGCGGTGCTCGGCCGGCCGTCCACGTCCACCAGGCACATCCCGGCGTGGATCACCCCGGCCTCGGCCATCGGCGGGATCAGCTCGGCCAGCATCATGGCCCAGCTCGCCCGGTCCTCCTCGGACCGGGAGGCCAGCACCTCGCAGACCATTTCCCAGAGCGCCTCCACCACCTGCTCCTCGGTGCCGAACACCGGGACCTCGTGGAAGGCGGGCGGGACGATGAAGCGGATCTGGAGTGGCGCGTCGCCGGTTGTTACCGGAATGTCGGACATCGGGCCTTCCACGGCGGTCATGAGGGCTTGCGGATCCGGTTGCGGACGTCCAGCCAGGCGGGCGGGACGGGGACTGGGACGCCGTACGAACGGGCCTCGACGAGCAGGTCGAGGTAGGCGTTGGCGCGCTCGCGCAGGCCGGAGCGGCGCCAGGTCCAGAGCTCCGTCAGCGCCGGGACAGCAGCGAGCAAGCCGATGACGACCAGGCCTGCGCCGAGGGAGGTGAGCTGCTGGCGGTACTCGGTACCGGCGGGGTCCATGCCCAAGGGAGCGACGATCATGCCGGCGACCACGGTGAGGATGAACGTCCTGCCCCAGAGGCTGATCCACCGACGGGACCGCTTCACGGCGGTGAGCAGTCCCCGGACCGCCTGTTCGTCCAGGAAGTCGAGGCCGTGCGGAGCACCGAGTTCGCGGGCCCGGTCGGCCAGGGCCCAGTGGCGCGCGAGTACAGCGGTCGGCAGCACCGGGAACTTCGGGTCGATCACGGCGTTGGCCGGCCACCACGAGGTCGGCTGTGCCGCAGCCGACTGCGGGGGAGCCGGACTGGCGGAGGGCGTGCCCGGAGCGGCTGGCGGCTGTGCTGATGCTGTCGTGCCTTCCTCCCACGAGGCCCGCTCGGCGGCGACTCCCCACTCGGGGGGGATCGTGACCGCCATGCCAGCTCCCCGTGCCCGGTTCAACAGGCCCACGTACGTGGTGAAGTGCACGGAGGCGGTCTTCTTCTCCGCCTCCCAGGACATGCCGCGGATCCCGATCCAGATGCCGATGGGGATCGCAAGGATGGCCACCACCAGGCCGGCCACCTGTCGTCCCTCGGCCGGCGAGCTCATCGACGCGCCGAGGAACACGGCACCTGCGATTCCCCCGATGATGAACAGGCCGGCCAGTTCGGAGTACCAGTCCTGCTGGTTCTGCATCCGCAGATGCTTGGTCACCACATCGCGTGCCACGTAGTCGTGCAACAGATTGATTCCGTAGAGCGTTTCGGCCCGCCGCGCGGCCTCGGCCACCTCGGGCACCGCGGCGATCCGTCCGCCCTCGACGGGGAGCGTGGCATGGAGATCCTTGGCCATGGCTCTCTCCTCTCAGCCGACGGCGTTCAGGAACGGGGCGGACGTCGGCCGGACTGCCGGCCTCGCGAGCGGCCCGGGAAGCACGACGGACTGCGCCGCCTCCCTTCTCTCGATCGCTCTGTCCACTTGCTTGTACGTGCCGTAGACGATCGAGGCTGCCTTCGCACTGGCCGTGACCTTCGCGGGATCGAGCGCCGACAAGCGGGACGCGACCTTTTCCGAGAAGACGCGGGCGACGTTGGGTGCCTTTTCCGACTGGCTGACCCAGCCCGCGCCCTTGGGTATCCACGTGGTGACGGCCTTGGTCGACATCGGAACCCTGGCCATGGCGAGCGCGCTGCCGCCGGCGCTCGCGGCGCGGGTTCCCTTGGCGGCTGTGGCGAAGCCCTTGACCAGCCCGTAACCGGGGACCAAGCCCAACGCATCCAGCCCGAGGGTCATCCACGACACGTCCTTGCCACGGAGCTTGGCGATGCCGTGCCCGCTCAGCGCGCCCGCGCTCGCCAGAACGGCCCCGGCGACCAGCACCGGGCCGAACGGGGTGAAGAGCGCGGCGATCGTCAGTCCGGCCGAGATCATCGACAGGATGTCGGCGTGGTCGGACAGGAAGTCCAACGACTTGTTCCAGGCCTTTTTCACGTTGTCCAGCATCCGCTTGAGCAGGCCCGGGTCCGGTGGGTGGTGACGGGACGCCTCCACGATCGCCTTGGCGGCGGCCTCGGCCTTGTGCCGGTGGTCCTCCAGCTGTTTGTGGGCGCGCTTGATGACCTCGTCGAGCTGGTGGTGGCCACGGGTGCTGGCCTCCTTGGCCGCGTCGAACTGCGCCTGGGCGCGGTTGATCACGTTGTCGGCGGTTTGCCCGCCGTTCTGCGCGTAGCCCTTCAGGGTGTTGCCGAGGGCGGTGACCTGGCCGTCCGTGTCGGCCAGCCGGGCGCGCAGCTCGACGGCCTCGGCCTCCATCGTGCGGCCGGCGGTGAGCATGCCGGAGAGCTGGGTGTGCCAGGCCTTGAGGGCCCGTGAGCAGGCGGCCATCGACTCGTGGCCCTGGGTGAGGTACTTGGGCAGTTGGCCCAGCTTGTCGGCGAACTTGCGCGCCGCTTCACCTTCCCAGGCGCCGCCGTCGGAGCCGATGCCGGCGAGTGTCCTCTGCAGTTCTTCCAGTTCCCGCGCTACGGCGTCGACGTCCGCGTACATCTTGGCGATGGCCGCGAGGTCCCCCGGGGCCGGGCAGAAGCCGAGCCCCGGCCAGTTCTTGTCACTCATGGTGGATGTCCCCTGCTGCTGGTCGGCTCAGTTCGCGCCGTAGGCCTTGGCGACGCCCTGGTCGTTGTCCGAGTAGGCCTTGAGTGATTCGTCCAGGCCCTCGTGGAGGTTGTGGGCCAGCTTGCCCATCCGCCCCATGGCGCCGTGCCAGTGGCGTTCGAAGCCCAGACATGCCGAGTCGAGCCACGCGTTGCCGGTCTGGCGGGCGATCCCGGCGCTCTCCAGGCTCTTGGCGACCGTCTTCATGCGCTTGGCGCATTCGTCGAGCTGTTTGGACACCGCTCTCATCCGGTCCATGTCGATCTTGAATTGATCAGCCAACTCTCCATCCCCCCAAGGATGCTGACGGACAATTGAGCACCTGTTCGGTGAACCTAACCCATGGACGGGCAAAGATCCGGCCATGGGCGGGAATTGGAGATCGCCGTTCCGCATTCCCGGCCGGAAGGGCACGAAAAAGCGGAGGGGCACCGGATGGATGATCCGGTACCCCTCCGCTCGGGCGGGAGCCGTTACGCCGGGCCGGCGACCACCGCGATCGGGGTGGTGACCGGGGTGCCCGAGCCGTCGCGGCGCGGGTCGCGCTCGGGCAGGTCGACCGGGGCGCCCTTGGCGGTGGCGGCGCGGGCCGGGGCGGCACCGGCCCAGGCGAAGGCCAGGGCGTCCTCGCCGCGCAGGAAGCGCTGGCAGCGCACGCCGCCGGTGGCGCGGCCCTTGCGCGGGTACTGCTCGAACGGGGTGACCTTCCAGCTGGTCTGCTCGCCGCCGGACAGCGTGCCCGTGGCCGTGGCCACCGAGACCACCACCGCGTCCGCCGCCGGGTCCACCGCCGTGAAGGACAGCACCCGGGCGCCGTCCGACAGCTTGATGCCCGCCATGCCACCCGCCGGGCGGCCCTGCGGACGCACCTGGCCCGCCGGGTAGCGCAGCAGCTGGGCGTCCGAGGTGACGAAGACCAGGTCCTCCTCGCCGGTGCGCAGCTCGACCGCGCCCACCAGCTCGTCACCCTCCTTGAGGGCGATCACCTCGAACTCGTCCTTGTTCGCCGGCCACTCCGGCACCACCCGCTTCACCACGCCCTGCACCGTGCCCAGCGCCAGCCCCGGCGAGGACTCGTCCAGCGTGGTCAGCGCCAGCACCCGCTCCCCGGCCTCCAGCCGCAGGAACTCGCCCACCGCGGCCCCGCCCGCCAGCGTCGGCGACGGCGTCGGCGGCAGCGCCGGCAGGTCGATCACCGGCAGCCGCAGCACCCGGCCCGCGGTCGTCACCACGCCCACGTCCGCCCGCGCCGTCGCGTGCACCGCCGACACGATCACGTCGTGCTTCGCCCGCTTCTCCGACACCTCGAACGGCTCGCCGTCCGCCGTCCGCGCCAGCAGGCCCGTCGAGGACAGCAGGACCCGGCACGGGTCGTCCGCGACCTCCAGCGGCACCGCCAGCGCCGCCGACGGGACCGCCCCCGCCTCCAGCAGCACGGTGCGCCGCTCGGTGCCGAACTGCTTCGCCACCGCGCCCAGTTCGGACGACACCACGCTGCGCAGCTTGGTGTCCGACTCCAGGATCTCGGTCAGCTCCGCGATCTCCGAGGTCAGCTTCGCCTTCTCCTGCTCCAGCTCCACCCGGTCGAAGCGGGTCAGCCGCCGCAGCGGGGTGTCCAGGATGTACGCGGTCTGCGTCTCCGACAGCGAGAAGCGCTCCATCAGGCGCTCCTTCGCCTGCTGCGCGTTGTCACTCGACCGGATGATCGCGATGACCTCGTCGATGTCGAGCAGCGCCACCAGCAGGCCCTCGACCAGGTGCAGCCGCTCCTCGCGCTTGCGGCGGCGGAAGTCGCTGCGCCGGCGCACCACGGTGAAGCGGTGGTCGACGTAGACCTCCAGCAGCTCCTTCAGGCCCAGCGTCAGCGGCTGCCCGTCCACCAGCGCCACGTTGTTGATGCCGAAGGTCTCCTCCAGCGGCGTCAGCTTGTAGAGCTGCTCCAGCAGCGCCTCCGGCACGAAGCCGTTCTTCACCTCGATGACCAGCCGCAGCCCGTGCTCGCGGTCGGTCAGGTCCTTGACGTCCGCGATGCCCTGCAGCTTCTTCGCGTTGACCAGGTCCTTGATCTTCGAGATGACCTTCTCCGGGCCGACGTTGTACGGCAGCTCGGTGACCACGATGCCCTTGCGGCGGGCCGTCACCGCCTCCACCGTCGTCGTCGCCCGGATCTTGAAGGTGCCGCGGCCGGACTCGTACGCGTCCCGGATGCCCGACAGGCCCACGATCCGCCCGCCGGTCGGCAGGTCCGGACCGGGCACGAACCGCATCAGCGTGTCCAGGTCCGCGTTCGGGTGCTTGATCAGGTGCCGGGCGGCCGCGACCACCTCGGACAGGTTGTGCGGCGGCATGTTCGTCGCCATGCCCACCGCGATGCCCGTCGCGCCGTTCACCAGCAGGTTCGGGAACGCGGCCGGCAGCGCCAGCGGCTCCTGCTCGCTGCCGTCGTAGTTCGGCCCGAAGTCGACGGTGTCCTCGTGGATCGACTCCACCATCGCCATCGAGGCGGCCGTCAGCCGCGACTCGGTGTAGCGCATCGCGGCCGGCGGGTCGTCGTTGCCCAGCGAACCGAAGTTGCCGTGCCCGTCGATCAGCGGCAGCCGCATCGAGAACGGCTGCGCCATGCGCACCACCGAGTCGTAGATCGACTGGTCGCCGTGCGGGTGCAGCCGGCCCATCACCTCGCCCACCACGCGGGCGCACTTCACGTGCGCGCGGTCCGGGCGTAGGCCCATCTCGTTGGCCTGGTACAGGATCCGGCGGTGCACCGGCTTCAGGCCGTCCCGCGCGTCGGGCAGCGCACGCGAGTAGATCACCGAGTAGGCGTACTCCAGGAAGGAGCCCTGCATCTCGTCCACGACGTCGACGTCGAGGATCCGCTCCTCGAAGTCTCCGGGCGGCGGGGTCTGCGAACTGCGGCGGGCCATCGCGGCGGGGCTCCCTTACGTGTCGCTGGCTGTGTCTCGGTCGGTCGTCGGCCGGCCGCCGAACGCCGGGGGCGCTCGTCGGCCGTCTCCACGCCGTCCCGCCGCCGGACCCGTCAACCGGGCGCCGTCGACAGGGCGCGGCGCCCCCATTGTGGACCCTCGCGATGACAGTCCCGGTCAGCGGCCCTCTTCCGCCCCTGGCGAACGCCCCCCTCCGCGCGGACACGAACACGGCTCCCGCACGTTGCACCACAATGGGGGACGCCACACGAACCCCGACATCGACGACGGGAAGGACCCGAGCGCATGGCCAACCCGGCCCCCGCCTCCAGCCGAGGCATCGCCATCACCGAGCACCGCCTGGCCAACGGCCTGCGCGTCGTCCTCTCCGAGGACCACCTCACCCCGGTCGCCGCCGTCTGCCTCTGGTACGACGTGGGCTCCCGCCACGAGGTCAAGGGCCGCACCGGCCTCGCCCACCTCTTCGAGCACCTGATGTTCCAGGGCTCGGCCAACGTCTCCAACAACGGGCACTTCGAGCTCGTCCAGGGCGCCGGCGGCTCGCTCAACGGCACCACCAGCTTCGAGCGCACCAACTACTTCGAGACCATGCCCGCCCACCAGCTGGAGCTCGCCCTCTGGCTGGAGGCCGACCGGATGGGCTCGCTGCTCGCCGCGCTGGACGAGACGTCCATGGAGAACCAGCGCGACGTCGTCAAGAACGAGCGCCGCCAGCGCTACGACAACGTCCCGTACGGCACCGCCTTCGAGAAGCTCACCGCGCTCTCGTTCCCCGACGGCCACCCGTACCACCACACCCCGATCGGGTCCATGGCCGACCTGGACGCGGCCACCCTGGAGGACGCCCGCGCGTTCTTCCGGACGTACTACGCGCCCAACAACGCCGTCCTGTCCGTCGTCGGCGACATCGACCCCGAGCAGACGATCGCCTGGGTCGAGAAGTACTTCGGCTCGATCCCCGCGCACGACGGCAAGCAGCCCCCGCGCTCGGGCGAACTCCCCGAGAACATCGGCCGGGAGATCCGCGAGGAGATCCACGAGGACGTCCCCTCCCGCGCCCTGATGGCCGCCTACCGCCTCCCGCACGACGGCACCCGCGAGGCCGACGCCGCCGACCTCGCCCTCACCATCCTGGGCAGCGGCGAGTCCAGCCGCCTCTACAACCGGCTGGTCCGCCGCGACCGCACCGCCGTCGCCGCCGGCTTCGGCCTGCTGCGGCTGGCCGGCGCCCCCAGCCTCGGCTGGCTCGACGTCAAGACCTCCGGCGACGCCACCCTCGAGCAGATCGGCACCGCCGTCGACGAGGAGCTCGCCCGCTTCGCCGCCGAGGGCCCCACGGCCGAGGAGCTGGAGCGCGCCCAGGCCCAGATCGAGCGCGAGTGGCTCGACCGGCTCACCACCGTGGCCGGCCGCGCCGACGAACTGTGCCGCTACGCCGTCCTGTTCGGCGACCCCAAGCTGCTCAACGACGCCCTCCCGAAGGTCCTCGACGTCACCGCCGAGGAGGTCCAGGCCGTCGCCAAGGCCCGGATCCACCCCGACAACCGGGCCGTCCTCGTCTACGAGCCGACCGCCGCCGCCGAGACCGACGCCGACTCCGACGCCGCTTCCGAAGAGGAGGGTGCCGCCGTATGAGCACCGACTACGTCCCCGCCATGACCTTCCACCCGCAGCCCCGGCCGGGCACGCCCAGCCCCTGGGACTTCCCCGCCCCCGAGCGGGCCGCCCTCGGCAACGGCATCACCGTCCTGCACTGCCACCGACCCGGCCAGCAGCTGGTCGCCGTCGAGGTCCTGCTCGACGCCCCGCTCGCCGCCGAGCCCGAGGGCCTGGACGGCATCGCCGGCATCCTCGCCCGCGCCTTCAGCGAGGGCACCGACACCCTCAGCGCCGAGGAGTTCGCCGCCGAGCTGGAGCGCGCCGGCGCCACCCTCGACGCGCACGCCGACCACCCGTGCATCCGGATCTCCCTGGAGGTCCCCGCCTCCCGGCTCCAGCGCGGCCTGTCCCTGCTCGCCGACGCCCTGCGCGCCCCCGCGCTGCCCGAGGAGGAGATCGAGCGGCTGGTCGCCAACCGCCTGGACGAGATCGTCCACGAGCAGGCCAACCCGGCCCGGCGCGCCGCCAAGGCCCTGTACGCCGAGCTCTTCGACGGCGCCGACCGGCTCTCCCGGCCCCGGGCCGGCACCGCCGACACCGTCAAGTCGATCGACCGCGCGGCCGTCAAGGCCTTCTACGACGCCCACGTGCGCCCCGCGACCAGCACCGTCGTGGTGGTCGGCGACCTCACCGGCGTGGACCTGCCCGCGCTGCTGGAGTCCACCCTCGGCAGCTGGACCGGCACGGCCGCCGAGCCGTCCGTCCACGCCCCGGTGACCGGCGACGACCGCGGCCGCGTCGTCATCGTGGACCGCCCCGGCTCCGTCCAGACCCAGCTGCTGATCGGCCGGATCGGGCCCGACCGCCACGACCCGGTCTGGGCCGCCCAGACCCTCGGCACCTACTGCCTCGGCGGCACCCTCACCTCCCGCCTGGACCGCGTCCTGCGCGAGGAGAAGGGCTACACCTACGGCGTGCGCGCCTTCGCCCAGCCGCTGCGCTCGGCGGCCGACGGCAGCGGGCGCGCGATGCTCGCCATCAGCGGTTCGGTGGACACCGCCTCCACCGCCCCCGCGCTGGCCGACACCTGGACCATCCTGCGCACCCTCGCCGCCGAGGGCCTCACCGACGCCGAGCGCGACGAGGCCGTGCAGTTCCTGGTCGGCGTCGCCCCGCTGAAGTACGAGACCGCGGGCTCGGTCGCCGGCACCCTGGCCGACCAGGTCGAGCAGTACCTGCCGGACGACTACCAGGCCGAGGTCTACCGGCAGCTCGCCGAACTGCCCACCGCCGCAGCCACCGAGGCGGTCGTCGCGGCCTTCCCGCCGGACCGCCTGGTGACCGTCCTGGTCGGCGACGCCGCCGTGATCGCCGACGACGTGCGGGCGCTCGGCATCGGCGAGGTCACCGTCGTCAGCTGACCCCCGTCCGACCCTCGCCGGCCCGGTGGAGCGCCCCGCTCCGCCGGGCCGGACGCGTTGTTAAATCCGTTGCGGGCCGTGCCGGTTCCGTGGATAGATGTTCCCCGACGCACAGCACGTGCGCACTGCGACGAGGGAAGGGAGGCGGCACCATGCGGGTCGAGCACGCCATACGACGACGCTCCCCAAGGCCGTATTCCCCCTGTTCCGTCGCCCTGGGCGTCTGAGCCCTCCTCCTGGACTTCCCCGCGCCGCGCCGGGACCGCTGTCGCGCGGCGACCATGTCCCCGAACCACCCGACCCCTGGAGGTCGTTCACCCATGTCGTACACCGAAGTCCCCGGCGTCCGGGTCCCGATCCGGATGTGGACCGACCCGGCCACGGTCGAGGGCCAGGCCCTCCAGCAGCTGCGCAACATCAGCTCCCTGCCCTGGCTGCACGGCCTCGCCGTGATGCCCGACGTCCACCTGGGCAAGGGCGCCACCGTCGGCTCCGTCATCGCCATGAACGGCGCGGTCTGCCCGGCGGCGGTCGGCGTCGACATCGGCTGCGGGATGAGCGCGGTGAAGACCTCGCTCACCGCCGACGACCTCCCGGACGACCTCTCCCGCCTGCGCTCCAAGATCGAGCAGGCCATCCCCGTCGGCCGCGGCCTGCACACCGACCCGGTCGACCCGACCAAGCTGCATGGCTTCCGCGCCGCTGGCTGGGACGACTTCTGGCAGCGCTTCGACGGGGTGGCGCAGGAGGTCAAGTGGCGCCGGGAAAAGGCCATGCAGCAGATGGGAACCCTTGGCGGGGGAAATCATCATACGGAGCTATGTTTGGATGATGGTGGAAATGTCTGGCTGACATTGCACTCCGGATCGCGTGGAATTGGCAAGGAGTTGGCAGACCATCACATGGGCGTGGCTCGTTCCCTTCCCCACAACCAGGGGCTGGTCGACCGCGACCTCGCGGTCTTCATCTCGGAGACCCCGCAGATGGCGGCCTACCGCCAGGACCTGTTCTGGGCACAGGAGTACGCGCTCAACAATCGTTCGATCATGATGGCACTCCTCAAGGACGTCGTCCGTCGTGAATTCCCCAAGGCGAAGGTCACGTTCGAGGACGAGATCAGCTGCCACCACAACTACGTGGCGGAGGAGCGGTACGACGGCCTGGATCTGCTGGTGACCCGCAAGGGTGCCATCCGAGCCCAGGTCGGCGACTACGGCATCATCCCCGGGTCCATGGCCACCGGCTCCTACATCGTCCGCGGCCTGGGCAACGAGGCGGCGTTCAACTCCGCCTCGCACGGCGCCGGCCGCAAGATGAGCCGCAACGCCGCGAAGAAGCGGTTCACGACGCAGGACCTGATCGAGCAGACCAAGGGCGTGGAGTGCCGCAAGGACAGCGGTGTCGTGGACGAGATCCCGGGCGCCTACAAGTCCATCGAGAAAGTCATGGCCCAGCAGACCGACCTGGTCGAGCCGATCGCCCACCTCATGCAGGTCGTCTGCGTGAAGGGCTGAACGGCACATGAGACGGCCCCCGACATCTGTCGGGGGCCGTCGTCAGCGCTGGGGGAAGACTCGTGGGCGCTTGGGGCCGACGAGTCGCCAGTGCCGAATCTTGCAGCTCTTGAGCGTTCGGCCCAACTGCTCGGACGCTCGCTCCATGCTCGGCGCAGTGAGGATCACCTCATCCTCGTCGGGAGTCCAACTGCGTCGTGGGGGAGCGAAGCCCATAGTGGGCGGGCGAACCCAGGCGGCGGCGCGATCGGCGCCGGCCAGCTTGCGAGGTAGTGCCAGGCAGCCTGAATAGTAGAGATCGGTAGCCAGAGCCACCGCAGCCTCTTTCAGAAAGAGAATGTTGTAGACGTCGTCCCGCTTGTTTCGGTTGAGCTTGCGACGGGCGCCACAGAGCCGATCTGCATAGTCGGCCGTGAAGATCGCCACGGCATCGCTCTTGGTGGTGAGGCTCACGAACGGCAGGTCCTGCGATGTGCGTCCCACAGATCCGTCGGCGTCGACCAGCCCCCGCAGGTAGTCGCGCTCGGAGAACGGGACGCTCGGCGGTGCGACGATCTCGGACTTGCGCCCTACCGGCAGGCCGAGCGTCTGCAGCTCCTCGCGGAACTCCCGGGCACAGACAGTCCACATCGCCGATGTGTGATCCGCCTTGAAGTTCGTCGTGCGCGTCCGGTAGCTGATGGTGCTGTTGTGCGGGCAGAGCCTCTGGAACTCCTCCAGAATCGGGGCGTCTCGCGCGGAGAGTTCCACCGTGAGGCGGCCCTTGTTGCCGACTTCCTGCGCGAGGTGTCCGTCCGCCTGGAGGAAGGCGAACATGTAGGCGTGCTCGGGTCGTTCGAGGTCGAAGAACGTCATGCCGCGAGCATGAGCGCGACCCGCCGTTCGAGAGGGTCGAACGATCAGCGGTTCCCTCAATGGTGTGGATACGATCGAATCCGCGAACAGAAGCGCCCGGTAGTGCTAGGCACTACCGGGCGCTTCGTGTGCGTGCGAGGCGTCAGGCCGCGGCGGGGAGCTCGTCGAGGCCCTCCGAGACGAGCTTGGCCAGGCGGTCGAGGGCGTCGTCGGCGTTCTCGGCGTCCGAGGCGAGGATGACCTCGTCGCCGCCCTGGGCGCCCAGGCCGAGGAGGCCGAGCATGGAGGCGGCGTTGACCGGGTTGCCACCGGGCTTGGCGATGGTGATCGGCACGCCGGTGGCCGTGACGGCCCGGACGAAGACGGAGGCGGGACGGGCGTGCAGGCCCTCGGCCCAACCGATGGTGACGCGGCGCTCAGCCATGAGACGTGCCTTTCCGGTGAAGCTGGTCACGGCCGTGCTCCGGGGGAGCGGGGGAAGCGGCCATGTTGTCTAGACCAGTGTTGCACGCAGGCGGCCCCTGGGAACCGCCGCGTTCAGGACTTGTGATTGTTTCTTTTCGGGGCATAAACCCCGGTCGATGGTCCCGTCCACCCTGCCGCGAGCACGCGGCCGACGCCATTCGGCTCGCCGCCGGATAACCTGACGAATGTGGAAGACCCCGCGGTGGCGAACCCCGAGCAACCCGACTACCCGCAGCACTGGGAAGCGGACGTCCTGCTGCGCGACGGAGGCACGGCCCGGATCCGGCCGATCACGCCCGACGACGCCGGACGGCTCGTGGAGTTCTACGAGCAGGTGTCGGATCAGTCGAAGTACTTCCGGTTCTTCGCCCCCTATCCGCGGCTCTCCGACAAGGACGTCCGCCGCTTCACCCACCACGACTTCGTGAACCGGGTCGGCCTCGCCGTGGTGGTCCGGGACCACTTCATCGCCACCGTCCGGTACGACCGGATCGACGCCGAGGGCCGCCCCTC
This sequence comes from Kitasatospora sp. NPDC004799, assembly GCF_040609095.1. Taxonomy (NCBI): domain Bacteria; kingdom Bacillati; phylum Actinomycetota; class Actinomycetes; order Kitasatosporales; family Streptomycetaceae; genus Kitasatospora; species Kitasatospora sp. NPDC004799. Next base: position 9,472 of record NZ_JBEXJK010000043.1, on the reverse strand, counting down.
CGAGACCGGCACCGACGCCGAGGTCGCCTTCCTGGTGCAGGACGCCCACCAGGGCCGCGGCGTCGCCTCCGCCCTGCTGGAGCACATCGCCGCCGTCGCCCAGGAGCGCGGCATCCGCCGCTTCCAGGCCGAGGTGCTGCCGGAGAACCGGAAGATGGTGAAGGTCTTCACCGACGCCGGCTACACCCAGCACCGCAGCTTCGCCGACGGCGTGGTGCACCTGGAGTTCGACCTCGAACAGACCGACCGCTCGCTCGCCGTGATGCGCGCCCGCGAGCACCGCGCCGAGGCGCGCTCGGTGCAGCGGCTGCTCACCCCGCGCTCGGTGGCGGTGATCGGGGTCTCCCGCACCCCGCAGACCGTCGGCCGGGCCATCCTGCGCGACCTGCTGGGGGACCACGCCCCGGCCGACCGCCCGGTGTACGCGGTGAACCGCAACGCCGCGCCCGGCACCGAGCTGGACGGCGTCCCGGTCCACCGTTCGATTCTGGACATTCCCGGGCCGGTGGACCTCGCGGTGATCGCCGTCCCCGAGGGCGCCGTCCCGGCCGCCGTCGCCGAGTGCGGCGCCCACGGCGTGCAGGGCCTGGTGGTGGTCACCGCCGGCTACGCGGAGACCGGTCCGGAGGGCCGGGACCGCCAGCGCGCACTGGTCCGCCAGGCCCGCGCGGCCGGCATGCGGGTGATCGGCCCGAACGCCTTCGGCCTGATCAACACCGACCCGCAGCACCCGCTGAACGCCTCGCTCGCCCCGCGCCTGCCCGGCCGCGGCGGCTTCGGGATCTTCTGCCAGTCCGGCGCGATCGGCGTGGCCCTGCTGGAGGCCGCCCACAAGCGCGGCCTGGGCGTCTCCTCCTTCGCCTCGGTCGGCAACCGCTCCGACGTCTCCGGCAACGACTTCCTCCAGTACTGGGCCGAGGACGAGGCCACCCAGGTGGTGCTGCTCTACCTGGAGTCCTTCGGCAACCCGCGCAAGTTCACCCGGATCGCCCGCCGGCTCGCCGCCGTCAAGCCGGTCGTGGTGGTCAAGGGCGCCCGGCACACCGGCAGCCTGCCCCCCGGCCACGCCGTCCCCGCCACCGCCACCGGACTGCGCGACGCCACGGTGGACGCGCTGTTCGAACAGGCGGGCGTCACCCGGGTGTCGACCATCACCGAGCTGTACGACACCGGCGAGCTGCTCGCCCAGCAGCCGCTGCCGCCGGGGGACCGGGTCGCGGTGGTCGGCAACTCCGACTCGCTCGGCCTGCTCACCTACGACGCCCTGCTGAGCGCCGGCCTGCGCCCGTGCACACCCGTCGACCTCACCACCGCCGCGACCGGCGAGAACTTCCGGATCGCCCTGGACGTCGCCCTCGCCGACCCGTCCGTGGACGCGGTGATCGCCGTCGCCATCCCGCCGATCGGCACCTCCGCCCACGCCTTCATGGGCGGCCGGCTGACCGGCGAGGACGACCCCGCGATGGGCTCGGACGACCCGGAGATCGCCGCCGCCCTGCTGGAGGCCGGGAGTCGGGCCCGGGAGCTGGGCAAGCCGCTGCTGCTCACCCACCTGGCGCTGACCGACCTGCCGGTTCGGCTGCGCCCCGGCGGCATCCCCGCGTACGCGGCGCCCGAGCGGGCCGTGCACGCCCTCGCCCACGCCGTGCACTACGCGCAGTGGCGCCGCCGCACGGCCGAGGCGGAGGAGACGGCGCGCGTCCCCGAGCTGGACCGGATCGACGAGCCCGGCGTCCGCCGGCTGGTGGAGGCGGCGCTGAGCACCCGGGCCGCGGTAGCCGCCCGGACCCAGCCCGGCGGTGCCCGGATCACCCTGCCCGAGGCGGAGGCCGCGGAGCTGCTGGCCCGCTACGGCATCGACGTCTCGCCGGTGCGCCCGGCCCCGGACGAGGAGACCGCCGTCCGGGCCGCCGGGGCGCTCGGCTACCCGGTGGCCCTCAAGGCGACCGCCCCGCACCTGCGCCACCGCCCCGACCTGGGCAGCGTCCGGCTGGACCTGACCGACGAGGCGGGCCTGCGCCGCGCCCACCACGAGCTGGACGCGCTGCTCGGCGGCGCCGCGCAGGCCGAGCTGGTGGTCCAGCGGATGGCACCGCGCGGCGTGGACACCGTGATCGCCGCCACGGTGGACCCGGCGGTCGGCGCGATCCTCTCCTTCGGCCTGGCCGGCGCACCGGCCGAACTGCTGGGCGACACGGCGCACCGCCTCGTTCCGGCCACCGACCAGGACGTCGCCGGACTGATCCGGGAGGTCCGCGCGGCGCCGCTGCTGTTCGGCTGGCGCGGCGCCGAGTCGGTGGACACCGACGCGCTGGAGGAACTGCTGCTGCGGGTCTCGCAGCTGGTGGACGACGTGCCGGAGATCGCCTCGGTGGACCTCGAACCGGTGGTCGTGGCCCCGCACGGACTGGCGATCCTGGGGGCGCGGGTACGGGTCGCACCCCTGCCGGTCCGCAGCGATCTGGGCCCGCGCGCGATGAGCACGCTGTAACCTTCCTTGGTTGCGCCCTGCCCGGGCGCTGTTGTCCGAAGCTCGGCGCCGTGCCGCCCGCTTCGTCGGCGGACCATGCCAGGATGGAGATATGGCGAAGACCGGTACCACCACCACTCAGGACCTGCGCTCGGCTATCGAGCGCAGCGGCTACTACCCGGCCCTGGTGTCCGAGGCGGTCGAGTCCGCGGTGGGCCCGGAGCCGATCAGCTCCTACCTGGTGCACCAGGAGACGACCTTCGACGCCAACGAGGTGCGCCGGCACGTGACGGTGCTGGTGCTCACCCCGACCCGGTTCGTGGTGAGCCACACCGACGAGCAGTCCGGGGCCGAGGGCAGCCCGGCGGTGCCGTTCGCGACGACGTCGACGGAGAGCGTCCGGCTCGACCGGATCGGCTCGGTCGTGGTGAGCCGGATGGTGGCGAACCCGGAGACGTACACCCCGGGCACCCTGCCGCGCGAGGTGGTGCTGACGATCGGCTGGGGCGCGGTGCAGCGCCTGGACCTGGAGCCGGCCGGCTGCTCCGACCCGAACTGCGAGGCGGACCACGGCTACACCGGCTCGGCCACGGCCGACGACCTCTCCCTGCGGGTGAGCGAGGCCGGCGACGGTCCGGAGACGGTGGCCCAGGCGCTGGTGTTCGCCCGGGCGCTGTCCGACGCGACGATCAGCAACGGCCCGCGGGTCTGAGCTCCGCCGCCGCCGACCGCCCGCACCGCTACGAATCCGGTTCCATGTCCTTCGTTCCTGCCGACGGCTACGACGCCTTCGAGATCCTTGACCCGGCCACGGCCCCCGCGCCCCCGTACGGCAGCGGTTCGCTGTGCGACCTGCTGCCCTCGGTGGCGGCGGGGCTCGGCGTCCCCGGGTTCACCGCGACGCTCCCGATCGCCCCGGCGGACCGGGTGGTGGTCTTCCTGGTGGACGGCCTGGGCTGGGAGCTGCTGCTGCGCCACCCCGAGTACGCGCCGTTCCTGTCCTCGCTCGCCGGGAGTTCGCTGGGCGGCAGCGGCCGTCCGCTGACCGCGGGGTTCCCGTCCACCACGGCGACCTCGCTGGCCTCGGTCGGCACCGGAACGCCGCCGGGCCTGCACGGCCTGGCCGGGTACACGGTGGCGGTGCCGGGCGCCGGCTACCTGATGAACCAGCTGCGCTGGCAGCCGCCGACCGACCCGCACGCCTGGCAGCCGTACCCGACGGTCTTCGAGCGCACCCACCAGGCCGGGGTGGCGACCGCGCAGGTCTCCTCCCCGCTGTTCGCCCAGACCCCGCTGACCAGGGTGGCGCTGTCCGGCGGCAGCTTCCTCGGCCGCACCACGGGCGAGGAGCGGATGGACCGGGCGGCCGCCTGGCTGGCCGAGCACGACCGGGCGCTGGTGTACACCTACGTCAGCGAGCTGGACGGCGCGGGCCACCGCTTCGGGGTGGACTCGGACGAGTGGCGGATGACGCTGGACGCGGTGGACCGGCTGGCCCGCCGGCTGGCCGAGCAGCTCCCGCCGCGCTCGGCGATGTACGTGACGGCCGACCACGGCATGATCGACATCGCCCCGGAGGACCGGATCGACTTCGACGAGGACTGGGAGCTGGGCGCCGGCGTCGCCCTGCTCGGCGGCGAGGGCCGGGCCCGGCACGTGTACGCGGTGCCGGGCGCCGCGGCCGACGTGCACACGGTCTGGAGCGAGGTGCTGGGCGACCGGATGTGGGTGGCCACCCGGGACCAGGCGATCGAGGCGGGCTGGTTCGGCCCGGCCGTGGACGAGCGGGTGTACGCCCGGATCGGTGACGTGGTCGCCGCGGCGCGCGACGACATCGCGATCGTCGCCTCCCGCAACGAGCCCGGCGAGTCCGCGATGATCGGTCTGCACGGATCGATGACCCCGGTCGAGCAGTTCGTGCCGCTGCTCGAAGTCCGCGGCTGAACCTCGCCCTTGACTCTTCTGTGCCCGAACTTCCTTGATTTGAAAGGCCTTTGCTCCACCCATGGCTGAACTGGTGTTCTTCTCGGGCACGATGGACTGCGGCAAGTCGACGCTGGCGCTGCAGATGGACCACAACCACTCCGCGCGCGGCCGGCAGGGCGTGATCCTCACCCGCAACGACCGGGCGGGCGCGGCGACGATCTCCAGCCGGCTGGGCCTGCGCGCCGAGGCGGTCGAGGTGACGGACGACTTCGACTTCCACGCGCACGTGGTGCACCGGCTCTCGGCCGGCGGCCGGGTGGACTACCTGATCTGCGACGAGGCGCAGTTCTTCGCCGCCGAGCAGGTCGACCAGCTGGCCCGGGTGGTGGACGAACTGGACATCGACGTCTACACCTTCGGCATCACCACCGACTTCCGCACCCGGCTGTTCCCCGGCTCGCAGCGGCTGATCGAGCTGGCCGACCGGGTGGAGGTGCTCCAGGTCGAGGCGCTCTGCTGGTGCGGAGCGCGGGCCACCCACAACGCCCGGACGGTCGGCGGGGTGATGGTGGTCGAGGGTGCCCAGGTGGTGGTCGGCGACATCTCGGTGGACCAGGACGAGGTCGGCTACGAGGTGCTCTGCCGCCGCCACCACCGCCGCCGGCTGACCGCCGCGACGGCGCGCGCCTCGGTGCTCTCCCCGGACGTGCTGCCCTTCGAGGAGCAGCAGGCCTGAGGCCGGCGGCCCCGAGCCGCGAAGGCTAGGGGAGCACCTCCAGCACCGAGAAGTGCCCGCCCTGCGGGTCGGCGAGCCGGGCGGCCCGGCCGCGGGCGGTGTCCTGCGGATCGACCAGCACCCGGCCGCCGAGCTCGACGGCGTGACGGGCGGTCAGCCCGGCGTCGCGGACCGCGAAGTGGGTGCGCCAGCGCGGCGGGTGGCCGCGCAGCTCGGCGCGGTGCCGGATGCCGGCGACCGGGCGCCCGTCCACCAGCAGCGCGCTCTCGTCCGGGCCGGCGTGGACCGGGCGGTCGAGCACGGTGGCGTAGAAGCCGGCCGCGCCCCGGGCGTCGGGGGTGAGCAGTTCGGACCAGGCGGGGGCGCCCGGTTCGCGGCCGGCCTCCCGGCCGAGGTGCTCCTCGCCCTGCCAGAGGCCGAAGACCGCCCCGGAGACGTCGGCGGCGATGGCCATCCGCCCGGCGCGCTCGGCCTGGAGCGGCCCGACGGCGACCGTTCCGCCGCACGCGCGGACGAGTTGGGCGGTGCGGTCGGCGTCGTCCACGGCGAAGTAGGTGGTCCACTGCACCGGGAAGCCGGTCGCGGTGGAGACGCCGAGGCCGGCCACCGGCGCCCCGTCGAGCTCGGCCCGGACGTAGTCGCCGAGCTGGCCGGGCCCGGGCGTGTACGTCCAGCCGAGCAGGGCGCCGTAGAAGGCGCGGGCTCCGGGCAGGTCGTCGGTCAGCAGGCTGACCCAGCAGGGCGTGCCCTGGGCCAGTCGGAGTTCCACCGCGGGCAATGCGGGCCTCCTCGTGGATGGTCGGCGCACGGGGATCCTCGCGCGCGAGGGTGATGCTTCCACCCTGGCGGGCGCCCAACCCTCGGGCCGCGCGGAAAGTCCGGCAAAGAACCCCACAAAGAGCGGCGGTTCGGGCGTGTCCGGCGGATTCCCGGCGGATCCGGCCGGTTCGCGCCGGTCCGGCCGCAGCAGGGACGCAGGCGTAAAGCGGCAGAAATGCGGCAGGGCCGAGGCGGGGATCCGGAAGCCCCGCCGCCGGAGCCGCGCTGCGCGACAATGGCCGCCATGACCACCACCTACAACGACGGTTCCCCGCTGATCTCCGCGGCCGCGCTGCGGGAGGCGCTGTCCTCCCCGCTGCCGCCGGTGCTGCTGGACGTGCGCTACCAGCTGGTCGGTGCCGCGCCGGGCGGCCCGACCGCGGCCGAGGAGTACCGGGCCGGTCACCTGCCCGGCGCCCACTTCGTCGAGCTGGACCGGGACCTGGCCGCCCCGCCCGGCGCCCCCGGCCGGGGCGGGCGCCACCCGCTGCCGGACCCGGAGGAGTTCGGTGCGGCGATGCGCCGCTTCGGGGTGAGCGCCCGGCGCCCGGTCGTGGTGTACGACGGCGCGGCCTCGATGGCGGCGGCCCGGGCCTGGTGGCTGCTGCGCTGGGCCGGGCACCGGGACGTCCGGGTGCTGGACGGCGGCTTCGCGGCCTGGCAGGCGGCCGGGCTGCCGGTGACGGCCGAGCTGCCGGAGCCCGGGGAGGGCGACTTCAAGCCGGTGCCGGGGCAGCTGCCGACGGTGGACGGCGACGGCGCCGCGGCCTGGGCGCGCGGCGGCCTGCTGCTGGACGCCCGGTCCGGGGAGCGCTACCGGGGCGAGACCGAGCCGGTGGACCCGCGGGCCGGGCACATCCCGGGCGCGGTCTCGGCACCGACGGCCGGGAACGTGGGCCCGGACGGCCGGTTCCTCCCGGCGGCCGAGCTGGCCGCCCGGTTCCGGGCGCTGGGCGCGGGGGAGCGGGACACCGCGGTGTACTGCGGTTCGGGCGTGACGGCGGCGCACCAGATCCTGGCGCTGGAGGTGGCCGGCCTGCCGGCCACGCTGTACCCGGGGTCGTGGAGCGAGTGGTCGAGCGACGCCGGCCGTCCGGTGGCGGTCACCGACCAGCCGGGCTGAGAGACCTGGTGAAGGGCTGAGACGTGGTGAAGGGGCGGGAGGCCAGGCCTCCCGCCCCTTCACCACGTCCGGTCCGCTACTCCTGCTTCTTGCGCCGGCTGCCGAAGACGATCTCGTCCCAGCTGGGCACGGTGGCCCGGCGGCCGGGCCGGACGCCGTCCGCCTCGGCCTGCCGGTCGGTGGTGCCGACCAGGCGCTCGCGGTGCGGGGCGACGGCGCGCGGCATCAGGATGTCGGCGTAGGCCGAGCCCGCGCCGACCGCCGGGGCGGCCGCCGCCGCGGCGGGCTCCTCGCCCTCCTCGGCGACCTCGGCGGGCACCGGCTCGATCGGGGCGGGGGCGCCCACCGCGAGGTCGCCGCGGAAGGCGGGCACCACGTCGAGCAGGCTGGTCAGCGAGTCCCGGGACTCGGCGGTGGCCTCCCGCGACTCGCGGACCTCGCGGGCCGACATGATGCGGTCGGCCGAGGGCCGGTCGATCATCGGGCGGGGCGGCCGGTCCTGGGGGAGCCGGGCGATCCGCGGGATGAACGGGAAGACCGACTCCTCCTCGCGCTCGACGTTCTCGCCGATCAGCGCGCGGGCCTCGTCGTCGTTGGGCTGGACCAGGCGCCGGGGCGGGTCGTACGTCCAGGAGGCGCTGCGGCCCTCGCCGTCGGCCCGGTAGGAGAGGATGACCTCCCAGGTGCCGTCGTCGCGCCGCCAGGAGTCCCAGCGCTCGGTCTCCTTCTCGGCGCCGCGCAGCGCGAGCCGCTCGGCGACGGCCTCGCCGAGCTGCGGGCCGGGGGACTCGCCGTTGCGGCGGATGGCGGTCTTGCGGGCGCGCTCGGCCATGAAGGCGCGCTCGGCGAGGACCGGGCCCTCGAAGCGGCGGACGCGGTCGACGGAGATCCCGGCGGCCTGGGCGACCTCCTCGGCGGAGGCACCGGCTCGTATCCGGGCCTGGATGTCCCGGGGGCGCAGATGGCTCTCGACCTCGATCTCGATCTGGCCGAGGCGCGGCCGGTCGCCGCGGATGGCGGCACGTAGCCGCTCGTCGATGGGGAGGGTGTACTCCGTGCTGTCGGCAGCCTTGAGCACCAGCCGTGTGCCGTCGTTGCTGACGGCCACAACCCGCAGTTCGGGCACGGTTACCTCCCGGGTGGTGCCTGCCGACGTCACCTGCGTCGCTGCTCCCGTACTGAGTGTGGCCTGCCCACTCGCGACTGGCCACAACCTTGCTGAGTTCCCCGGCGTGTCGGGCTTACACCCGCGCGCGCCGCTGTGGCACGGTTGCCTTTTTGCCACGCCGTCCGTCGGCGTCGCGCCTGGGTGTCCCGGCCGTCCTCGCACGCGGAGTGTTCGCGACGATCCGGGACCGGCGTCGCCGTGCGTGCCCGCTCCGTGGCTCCTCGTCAAGCTGTCGGTACAGGCACAGTCGACAAGTCGACCCAAGGCTCGGGCTTTACGAACAGTACTCCATTCGTGGCATCCGGAGGGGCGGCTCGCCGCTCAAGTCTCCCGCGATTCACGGGAATCTCAAGAGCGCGCTTCCCCGATGGCGGACCGCCGCCGGAGGAACGGTGATCATCTTCACACAATCCGGGCGCGGAGAACCGCATTTTCGTCCCTTGTGTCCTTCTTTGTGCAAGATGGAGAGTCTTGTTCGAAGAACAGCCGTACGGACCGAGGGATTGTTGATGCCGGAGCGGAGCCCCGCCGAGGAGGGCGGCAAGGCCAAGGAGGAGCGCAGGCGCATCGATCTGAGTGTGGCTCAGGTCGCGGCGAGTGCGCTGGCCACGGTGGTGGGCGCGCTGCTGGCCTCCGAACTGGGGGTGTACGGAACGATCCTGGGCGCCGCCGTGGTGAGCATCGGGGCCACCACCGGCGGCGCGGTGTTCCAGCACATCTTCAAGCGGACCGGCGAGCAGCTGCGCGAGGTGGTGGACCGGGGGCCGAACCACACCGCCAACACCCTGCGCCAGGTGCCGGTGGAGGGCGAGGCGCCCGGGACGCGGGTGCAGCCGCCGGTGATCACCTCGGAGTGGAACGAGCCGCAGGTGGTGCGGGCGCGCCGCCGCTGGGGCTGGAAGACGTACGCGGCGGTGTCCGGGCTGGTCTTCGTGCTGGCGATGACGCCGATCGTGGTGTTCGAACTGGCCACCGGGCAACCGGTGTCGGCGACGGTCAAGGGCGAGTCCGGCAACGGCACGTCCTTCGGCGGCTCGGTGACGCCCAGGTCCGACCGGCCGCAGGAGGCCCCGGCGGACCGGCCCGCCCCGAGCGGGCGGCCGGGCCGGGACACCGCGCCGTCCGGCGGCGCCTCGGCCCCGGCGACCGGCCGGCCGAGCCGGGAGCCGGGCGACACGCCGAGCACCGGCGCCGGGACGGCCACGCCCGCGGCCGGCCCGAGCGCCGCCC
>NZ_JBEXJK010000042.1:0-34002 GCF_040609095.1 Kitasatospora sp. NPDC004799 | reverse complement strand
CCGGGGTCGGCGCGCCCGGCTTCGGGGCGGCGGGGGCGGCGGCCGGCGCGGAAGGCGCGGCGGCAGCCGGGGTCGGACGGGGACCAGGGGTCGCGGCGGGGCGCGGACCCGGGGTCGGAGCCCCCGGCTTCGGGGCACCCGAACCGGCGGCGGGGGAGGGCGCCGCGGTCTTCCGCGGGCCCGGCTTGGCAGCGGAACCACCGGAGGTGGGTGCCACACCAAGCGCGTCAGTCAGCTTGCGCACGACCGGCGCCTCGATCGTCGAGGACGCCGAACGAACGAACTCGCCGAGCTCGGTGAGCTTGGCCATGACGGCCTTGCTCTCCAAGCCAAGCTCCTTGGCGAGTTCATAAACCCGGACCTTAGCCACTTCACTCCTGTCTATGAGTCCGGGGGTCTCGTCCGCCGGACTGTCGCTACTTCATGGGCGTACCCATCGCGTACTCATCGCGTACTCATCGAGTGCTCATCGCAATCTCGACCTACTTCCACATCGCGAGGTACCTGACTGGTGGCACGGCGCGCGGCTGCCCGAACTCCGTGCTTGTTGCGGTGGTTCTCCGCCGCGCGAGCGGCGGCCGTCGCGGGAGGCGGCCCTGCTAGGGGGCTTCGCCCGCCCGCTCCCCGATGAACCCGCGGAGCCGCTCCGTGTCGAGCGCGCCCTGGAGCCGGAAGGCCCGGGGGAACGCCCGACGGCGGACCGCGAGGTCGAGGCAGGCCGGATCGGGGTGCAGGTGAGCGCCCCGGCCCGGCAGTGCGCCACGGGGGTCGGGGACGCACTCGCCCTCGACCGCCGTGACACGCAACAGCTGGTGCTTGGCCGCGCGCTTGCGGCAGCCCACGCAGGTGCGTTCCGGGCGTGCTCGGACATGCGTCCGGCCAGACGAAGGCAAGTCTACCCCTCCGAAGCGACATGGCGCCGCCCGCCGATCCCGGAGGACCGACGGGGACGCCCACGACAACACTGACTACTGGGCCTGGGCCCCTACATTTTCCTACTGGGGCTCGGCCTGGCCCTCGGTGTCCGGCCGGATGTCGATCCGCCAGCCGGTCAGGCGCGCGGCCAGGCGGGCGTTCTGCCCCTCCTTGCCGATCGCCAGCGACAGCTGGTAGTCCGGAACGATCACCCGGGCGGAGCGCTGGGCGGCGTCCACGATCTCCACGCTGGTCACCCGTGCGGGCGACAGGGCGGCGGCCACCATCTCCCGGGGGTCCTCCGACCAGTCGACGATGTCGATCTTCTCGCCGTGCAGCTCGCCCATCACGGCGCGCACCCGGGAGCCCATCGGGCCGATGCAGGCGCCCTTGGCGTTCAGGCCCTGGCGGCGCGACCAGACCGCGATCTTGGTCCGGTGGCCGGCCTCACGGGCGATCGCCGCGATCTCCACGCTGCCGTCCGCGATCTCCGGGACCTCCAGCGCGAAGAGCTTCTTCACCAGGCTCGGGTGGGTGCGCGACAGCGTCACCGAAGCGCCGCGCACACCCCGGCGGACGGCCACCACGTAGCACTTCAGCCGGGTGCCGTGCCGGTAGTCCTCGCCCGGGACCTGCTCCTGCGGCGGCAGGATGGCCTCCAGCTTGCCGATGTCGACCAGCACGTTCTTCGGGTCGTTGCCCTGCTGGACGACACCGGTGACGATGTCGCCCTCCTTGCCCGCGTACTCGCCGAAGGTCTGGTCGTCGGCGGCGTCGCGCAGGCGCTGCATCATCACCTGGATGCCGATGCTGGACGCGATCCGGCCGAAGCCGTTCGGGGTGTCGTCGAACTCCTTCGGCTCGACGCCCTCGTCCAGCTCCGCCGGGTCCTCCATGGCCCACACGGTGACGTGGCCGCTCTTGCGGTCCAGGTGCACCCGGGCCCGGCGGCGCGAGCCCTCGGTGCGGTGGTACGCGGTGAGGAGGGCGGACTCGATGGACTCGACCAGCAGGTCGAAGGGGATGTTCTTCTCGTTGACCAGCGTGCGCAGGGCACTCATGTCGATGTCCACGGCTACGCCTCCTCGTCTTTCGTCACGTTCGTCTTGGTGGTACGGCGGCCAGGGGTCACTCGGCGCCGTCCTCCCCCTCGTCGAGGTCCGCGGCCTCGTCCAGGAGCTCGTCGTCCTTGCGGTTGAACTCGACCTGGACGCGCGCCCGGGCCACCTCCGCGTACGCCAGACGGCGCTCCTTCGGGCGGCCGCGCCCCTTCACCGGCTGCACCTCGACCAGCGCGCCGTCCTCGTCGGCCTCCAGCACCCGGGCGACGATCTCCCCGCCGTCCACCAGGTGGACCTTGGCCAGCCGGCCCTCGGCGCGCTGCCAGTGCCGGGGCAGGACCAGCGGACGCTCCGCACCCGGCGAACCGACCTCCAGCAGGTACGCCTCGTCCCCCATCAGGTCCGACTCGTCGAGGGCGTCGCCGACCACCCGGCTGAACTCGGCGATGGCGTCCATGTCCACACCGCCGTCGGTGTCGACGTCGATCTGCACCTGGCGGCGGTTGCCCGCCCGGGTGACCCTGACGTCCTCCAGGTCCAGTCCGGCCTGCTCGGCCAGCGGCTCCAGCAACGCTCGCAGCCGGTCGGTGTGGGTGGTGCTCATCCGGGTGGACTCCTCGGCCGCGTCTGCTGTTGTCAGAAGGTCGCCCCGCGCCCCCGGTGCCACACCGGATCACGGCAGCTCGGCCCAAAGCCTATCCGGTCAAGCCCCCAACCACCGATTCCGGACCTCCGCCCGCCGTCCGCACGCCACCCACTGCGAGCAAGCTCACACCCGGCACGGCATCCCCGAACCGGGCCCGGGAACGTGGGGATTCTGTAATCATTCACGCCAACGAGGGCAGCGGGGAGGCCGTCCTCCCGTACCCGCCCGGAGTGACCCGATGCAGCCGCCCAGCCGACGGACCTTCCTGGCCCTCGGACTGCTCACCGCCCTCACCGCCTGCACCGCCGACCCCCGCGGCGACCGCCCGGCGGGCCCCACCCCACCGCCCGACCTGGACACCCCCGCCCGCCTCCGCGCGATCGCCGGGACCGACCGCCTGCTCGGCGCCTACGACAACCTGCTCACCGTGCCGGGCGCCCAGACCGCCCTGCTCCAGCCCCTGCGCGACGACACCGCCCGGCACCGCGCCGTCCTCGTCCAGGGCCTGCCGACCGCGAGCCCCTCCGCGACCAGCACCCCGGTCCGCTCCCTGCCCACCCTCCCCGAGCTGGCCCTCCTGGAGCGCCAGACCGCCGAGTCCCACCTCTCCGGCCTCGGCGAGGTCAGCCCGCCCCTCGCCCGGCTGCTCGCCGCCGTCTCCGCCTCCAACGCCCTGCACGCCGCGGCGCTCGGCGACCGGACGCCCGTCAGGACCCCCGACGGCGGTTCCTCCACCGCCACCACCGAGGCCGCCGCCGTCCCCGCCCTCCAGACCGCCCTCAGCGCCGAACACGCCGCCGTCTACGGCTACGGCGTGGTCGGCGCCCACCTCCCCGACGACCCGCAGCGCACCGACGCCCGCACCACCCACGCCGCCCACCAGGCCCGGCGCGACGCCTGGCAACGCCTCCTCACCGCCTTCCGGGCCGCGCCCACCCCCGCCGCCGGCGGCTACCAGCTCCCCTTCCCGGTCACCTCCCCCGCCGAGGCCGCCAGGCTCGCCGTCCACCTGGAGACCCGGCTGACCACCGCCTACGCCGACCTGGTCACCACCCTCCCGGCCCCCTACCGCCCCGCCGCGGCCACCGCCCTGCGCGAATCCGCCCTCCACGCCCAGCGATGGGGCGCCCCGGCCACCGCCTTCCCGGGCATCCCCGACTGACGGGCGCCGCGGACCCGCGTGCCCGCGGCGCCCACCCCACCCCCAAACCCTGACAATGGACCCATGTCGGGAGCCGAACCCACCATCACCGTCCCCAGCCGGCTGACGGACACCGTCACCGCCGCCCACGGCGAGACCGGCCGCCGGTGGCTGGCCGCCCTCCCCGCCCTGGCCGCCACCCACCTCGCCGCCCGGAACCTCACCCTGGAACGGATCCTCGACCCCGGCGGCAGCCTCAGCCTCGTCGCGTACGTCCACCGCGACGACCTCTCCCCCGCCGTCCTCAAGGTCGGCCTGCCCACCCCCGAGACCGCCCACGAGCACGCCGCCCTCGCCCACTGGGCCGGCCGGGGCGCCGTCCTCCTGCTCGACGCCGTCCCCGCCGAGGGCGTCCTGCTGCTCGAACGCCTCCACGGCGAGATCCCGCTGCGCTCCCTCGCCGAGCCGAAGGCCATGCTGGAGGCCACCAGCCTGCTGCACCGCCTCTGGACGGAGCTCCCCGAGGACCACCCCTTCCCGGGGCTCTCCCGGCGGACGGCCGCCACCGCGCGCCTCGCGGAGCACCCCCACCCCGCCGCCGCCGAGGCGCGGCAGCTGATCGCCGAGGCGCTGGACACCGCGCACGGCCTGGCCGGGTCCGCCGAGGAGTCCTTCCTGCTGCACGGCGACTTCCACCACGGCAACGTGCTGGCCGCCGACCGCGCCCCCTGGCTGGCGATCGACCCGCGCCCGCTGGCCGGCGAACGCGCCTACGACCTGGCCCGCCTCGCCCTGGACCGCGCGGACACCCTGCTCGGCTCCCCCGGCGCCCCCGCCGCCGTCCGCCGCCGGCTCGGCCGGCTCTCCGAGGCCCTCGAGGTCGACCGGGAGCGCCTGCGCGGCTGGACCCTCTTCCGTGCCGTCGACCTCGCCCTCCGCGCCCTCACCGCGGACCGCCGCGAGGACGCCGAGCTCTACCTCGAATTCGCCAACTCCCTCTAGAGCGCTGCTCCTTCGGCCCGTCAGGCCCCGCTGGACCGGCGCAGCGGCAGCCGCGCCCCCATCACCGCGTAGAGCCGGTCCGTCGCCGGGAACCGCACCGCCCGCGCCAGGTCCCGGTACCCCAGCGACCGGTACAGCCGCCGCGCCGGCGTCTCCGCGTCGATCGCCGACAGGATGCTCCGGTCGAGCCCGGACTCCTCGCACAGCGTCCGGATGATCCGCGACCCGACGCCCTGCCCCTGGAACTCCGGCAGCACGTGCAGCTCGGTGACGGCGAACACCCCGTCCAGCCAGTCCCCGTGGCCCCGGGCGGCCAGGTAGGGCTCGATCACCGTGCTCCACCAGTGCTCGCGCCGGTTGGGCATCCCGTACCCGAACCCGACCAGCCGGCCGCCGCTCATCGCCCCGAGCGCGATCACCCCGGGCTGCTGGGCGTGCCGCCCCACGATGTGCAGCCGTACCGCGACCTCCTCGGGCGTCAGCCCGAACGCCACCGCCTGGACCTCCAGCGCCTGCGGCGCCCAGTCCGCTAGGTCGATGGCCCCGATCGTCACCCCGGTCAGCTGATCCATGCTCCGGACGTTACTACCCGTGGCCCCGCGGCGCGGCCGAAGATCCCAACAGCGCTTCGCGCAGCGTGCTCTCCCGCCCGGAGCGCGGCTGCCCGGCCACTTCGCCGGCCCTCCTCCCGGCCCGCTTCCCCGGCCCGCTCAGAACAGCACGCTCATGAACGCCCCGACCTCCCGGAACCCCACCCGCCGGTACGCGGCCCGGGCCCGCAGGTTGAAGTCGTTGACGTACAGCGACACCACCGGCGCCACCTCCCGCAACGCGATGTCCAGGACGGCCGCCATCCCCGTCTCGGAGAGCCCCTGCCCCCGGTGCTCCGGAGCGACCCAGACCCCCTGGATCTGGCAGGCCCCCTGCGTCACCGCCCCGATCTCCGCCTTGAAGACGACCTGGCCGTCCTCCCCGAACCGTGCGAACGACCGCCCGGTGGA
Organism: Kitasatospora sp. NPDC004799; assembly: GCF_040609095.1. Lineage (NCBI taxonomy): Bacteria > Bacillati > Actinomycetota > Actinomycetes > Kitasatosporales > Streptomycetaceae > Kitasatospora > Kitasatospora sp. NPDC004799. The sequence goes on along the minus strand of NZ_JBEXJK010000042.1, from coordinate 28,236 downwards.
GACGAGTTCGGCCACCCGGGCCTGGTAGAGCAGCCCGCCGTCCCCCGCCAGCGGCGACACCCCCACCTCCTCGGTGAACATCGCCACGCAGGCCGGCATCAGCGTCTCGACCTCGCTGCGCCGCACCCTGCGCACCAGCGGATCGGGCGCGATCTCCGCCGACGGCTCCGAGGTCGCCAACAGCGGCTGGTGCGCCCGCACGTCCCGGGCCGGCCCCCAACTGCGCTCCAGCAGCGCCCAGAAGGCCGCCGTGGCCGCGGCCGGCCCGACGATCGAGGAGCAGCGCCGCCCCTGCCGGCGGGCCCGCTCCGCGAACGCCGCGACCGCCTCCGGCCCGGCGTCGACCAGGACCAGGTTCGCCCCGGCGTAGCAGAGCGAGGCCAGCGCGCCGTCCCCGTCGTACCAGCCCCACAGCTCCCCGCCGAGCCGCCACGGGTCCAGTCCGACGGCCTCGACCCTGGTCGCGACGAAGGCGTTGGCGACCGGGTCGCGGTGGAGGACCTCCAGGGCACCCGGGAGGTCCGGCGGCTCCAGCACGCGGGTGGTGGCCAGGGCCCGGGCGGCCTGGAAGGAGCTCGGGAGCATCACACCTCGATCGAGCATCGAGACAGCACCTCACTGAGACGACTCTGGCCGCACCCTACTCCGTGGCCCCACCCGGCTACGGCCGCGGGGCCGTCCGCGAACGGACGGCCCCGCTTCCGGAAAACACCGCGCGGGCGCTCCCGCGCGGTCAGGACAACCTACGGCTGTCGGAACGGGCTCCCGGGGTTCACTCCCCCGCGACCACGGTCGGCGCCCCCGCCTCGACACCCTCCGCCTGCATCTGCTCGGCGAGCTTGAGCGCCTCCTCGATCAGGGTCTCGACGATCTTCGACTCCGGAACGGTCTTGATGACCTCGCCCTTGACGAAGATCTGCCCCTTGCCGTTGCCGGAGGCGACCCCGAGGTCGGCCTCGCGGGCCTCGCCCGGGCCGTTCACGACGCAGCCCATGACGGCCACCCGCAGCGGCACCTCCATGCCCTCCAGCCCGGCGGTGACCTCCTCCGCGAGCTTGTAGACGTCCACCTGGGCGCGGCCGCAGGACGGGCAGGAGACGATCTCCAGGCCGCGCTCGCGCAGCCCGAGCGACTCCAGGATCTGGTTGCCGACCTTGATCTCCTCGGCCGGCGGGGCGGAGAGCGAGACCCGGATGGTGTCGCCGATGCCCTCGGCCAGCAGCGCGCCGAAGGCGACCGCCGACTTGATGGTGCCCTGGAAGGCCGGCCCGGCCTCGGTCACGCCGAGGTGCAGCGGGTAGTCGCACGCGGCGGCGAGCTGGCGGTAGGCGTTGATCATCACGACCGGGTCGTTGTGCTTGACCGAGATCTTGATGTCGCGGAAGTCGTGCTCCTCGAACAGCGAGCACTCCCACAGCGCCGACTCGACCAGCGCCTCCGGGGTGGCCCGGCCGTACTTCTCCATCAGGCGCTTGTCCAGCGAGCCGGCGTTGACGCCGATCCGGATCGGCACGCCCGCGTCCTTGGCGGCCTTGGCGATCTCGCCGACCTTGTCGTCGAAGGCCTTGATGTTGCCCGGGTTCACGCGCACCGCCGCACAGCCGGCGTCGATCGCCGCGAAGACGTACTTCGGCTGGAAGTGGATGTCCGCGATGACCGGGATCTGCGACTTCCTGGCGATGATCGGCAGCGCGTCGGCGTCGTCCTGCGAGGGCACGGCGACCCGGACGATCTGGCAGCCGGACGCGGTGAGCTGGGCGATCTGCTGCAGCGTGGCGTTGATGTCCGAGGTCACGGTGGTGGTCATCGACTGCACCGAGACCGGGGCGTCGCCGCCGACCGGCACGTTGCCGACCATGATCTGCCGGGAGTAACGGCGCTTGGCCAGCGGCTTGAGCGGCAGGGACGGAATACCGAGCGAGATCGCGGTCATGTGCGCAGGGTTCCCCGGGGTTGAGGTGTGGTCGACCGCCCGGCCGTGACACGGCCGAGGCCGGGCGCGCTGACGATCGCGCACCCGGCCTCCACGGTACGGCACCGCAACGGGCGCCAGCACACCCGCCGTACCCGAACGCCCTAGCTGATCTTCACCGGGTTCACCAGGTCGGCGACCATCACCAGCAGCGTGAAACCGATGAAGATGCTGGCCACCACGTACGCCACCGGCATCAGCTTGGCGACGTCGAAGGGGCCCGGGTCGGGCCGCTTGAACAGCTGTGCGAAGCGCCGGCGGACCGCCTCCCAGGCCGCGCCGGCGATGTGCCCGCCGTCCAGCGGGAGCAGCGGCAGCATGTTGAAGAGGAAGAGCGACAGGTTGATGCCGGCCAGCAGGTTCACGAAGAACGCGATCCGCTGGGTGCCGGGGATGTCGAGCGAGAAGACCTCGCCGCTGACCCGGGCGGCGCCGACCATGCCGATCGGCGAGTCCGGGTCGCGCGGGGCGTCGCCGACGACCGCGTTCCACAGCCCGGGGATCTTGCCGGGCAGGGCGATCAGCGACTTCACCCCGTTCTCGGTCATGTCGTACATCCGGTCGAGCGACTGCCCGAAGCCCAGCTGGACCACACCACTCGCAGGAGTGAAACCGAGGAACCCCGCCTGGACGGTCTGGCCCTTGATCGGGACGCCGTCGCCGTCGTACTTCTGGACGTCGTTGACCGCGATGGTCGGGTTGAGGGTGAGCTGCTGCCCGTCCCGCTCGACCACCACCGGCACGGTCCGGCCGGCCGACCTGCGGATGTCCGCCTGGAGCTGGTCGTAGGTGCGGATCCGGTCGCCGTCGAAGGAGAGGATCCGGTCGCCCGCCTTCAGCCCGGCCTGGGCGGCCGGGGTCTGCGGGGCGCCGGCCGGGCAGTTGTCGGTGGGCTGGCCCGCCTTGACCACGCACTGGGCGACGGTGCTGACCGTCGGCACGTTCATCGAGACGCCGAAGCCCATCATGACGGTCAGGAAGAGCCCGAACGCCAGGACCAGGTTCATGAACGGCCCGGCGAACATGACGATCATGCGCTTCCACGGCTTGCGGGTGTAGAAGAGCCGCCGCTCGTCGCCCTCCTGGAGCTCCTCGTAGGAGGCCTCGCGGGCGTCCTCGATCATGGTGCGCCAGGGTGAGCTGCTGCGCTTGGTGATCCGGCCGTCATCGCCCGGCGGGAACATCCCGATCATCCGGATGTACCCGCCGAACGGGATCGCCTTGATGCCGTACTCGGTCTCGCCCCTCCGGCGCGACCAGAGGGTCGGCCCGAAGCCGACCATGTACTGCGGCACCCGGATGCCGAACAGCTTGGCCGTGGAGAGGTGGCCGAGTTCGTGCCAGGCGATCGAGATGAGCAGCCCGATGACGAAGACCAGGATGCCGACCACCGTCAAAACCGTTGCCACCGCTGGTCCTCCGTCATGCCGCTCCGCTCATCGTCTCGTCCTACCGCCATCGTGGCCGCAGTCGTGGCCGTCGACCGGTCAGCCGGACGCCAGCTCGCGGGCCCGGGCGCGCGCCCAGTCCTCCGCGTGCAGGACGTCCTCCACCGTCAGGGAAGTTCCCGACCCGGCCGGCCCGCCGTCGTACTGTCCGTGCTCGGCGACGACCTTGGCAACAGTGTCCACGATTCCGGTGAAGGCGAGGCGGCCCTTCAGGAACGCCTCCACGCACTCCTCGTTGGCCGCGTTGAAGACCGCCGGGGCGGTGCCGCCCAGGGTGCCCACCTCGCGGGCCAGCGCGACCGCCGGGAAGGCCTCGTCGTCCAGCGGGAAGAACTCCCAGGTGGCGGCCTTCGTCCAGTCGCAGCCGGGGGCGGCGTCCGGCACCCGGTCCGGCCAGCCCAGGCCCAGCGCGATCGGCATCCGCATGTCCGGCGGGCTGGCCTGGGCCAGGGTCGAACCGTCGGTGAACTCCACCATCGAGTGCACCACCGACTGCGGGTGGACCACGACCTCGATCCGGTCGAACGGCACGTCGTACAGCAGGTGCGCCTCGATCACCTCCAGGCCCTTGTTCACCAGGGTGGCCGAGTTGATCGTGACGACCGGGCCCATCGCCCAGGTCGGGTGCGCCAGCGCGTCCTGCGGGGTCACCCCGGCCAGCTGCTCGCGGGTGCGGTTGCGGAACGGACCGCCGCTGGCGGTGACCACCAGCTTGCGCACCTCGGCCCTGGTCCCGCCGGCCAGCGCCTGGAACAGCGCGGCGTGCTCGGAGTCCACCGGCACGATCTGGCCCGGCTTCGCCACCGCCTTCACCAGCGGACCGCCGACGATCAGCGACTCCTTGTTGGCCAGCACCAGCACCCGGCCCGCCGCCAGCGCGGCCAGCGTCGGCCGCAGGCCGATCGAACCGGTGATGCCGTTCAGCACCGAGTGGCACTCCATCCCGGCCAGCTCGGTCGCCGCGTCCGGGCCCACCAGCACCGTCGGCAGCGGACCGCCCGCCGCCTTCGCGGCCAGCGCCTCGCGCAGCGCCGGCTCGGCCGCCGGGTCGGCCACCGCCACGGTGTGCACGCCCAGCCGCACCGCCTGCTCGGCGAGCAGCTCCACCCGGCCGCCGGCCGCCGACAGGGCGACCACCCGGAAGCGGTCCGGGTTGCGGAGCACCACGTCGATGGCCTGGGTGCCGATCGAGCCGGTGGAACCCAGGATCACCAGCTCCCGGGGGCCGGAGGGGTCCGCCACGGTGGGCGTGAAGCGCAGCTGCGGGTGGGCGAGCGAAGTCATGCGCCCATTGTGTCCTGTTCGCGGCACTCCCCAGGACGGCCTCCGGCCCCTCGGACTACCGTCGGAACCATGCGTACCGTCATCGCCGGGGGCCACGGACAGATCGCGCTCCGGCTGGAACGGCTGCTCGCCGCCCGCGGTGAGCGGCCCGCCGGGATCGTCCGCCGCCCCGAACAGGCCCAGGACCTCGTCGACGCCGGCGCCGAGCCGCTGGTGCTCGACCTGGAGACCGCCACCGCGCCGCAGCTCGCCGGGCTGCTGACCGGCGCGGACGCGGTGGTCTTCGCCGCCGGCGCCGGACCGGGCAGCGGCGCCGCCCGCAAGAACACCGTCGACCGGGACGCCGCCGTGCTGCTCGCCGACGCCGCCGAACTCGCCGGGGTCCGCCGGTACCTGATGGTCTCGGCGATGGCCGCCGACGCCCACGCGCGGTACCCCGCCAACGAGGCCTTCGAGGCCTACCTGCGGGCCAAGGGCGCCGCCGACGACGCCGTCCGCGCCCGGGCCGGGCTGGACTGGACGGTGCTGCGCCCCGGGCGGCTCACCGACGGGCCCGGCACCGGCCTGGTCCGGCTGGCCCCCTCGGTCGACCGCGGCCCGGTGGACCGGGCCGACGTGGCCGCCGTCCTGGCCGCCCTGCTGCACGAGCCCGGCACCGCCGGGCTGACCCTGGAGCTGGTCGCCGGGAACGCCACCGTCGAGGAGGCGGTCGCCGCGGCCGCCGGGCACGACGGCTGAACCCGCGCGGGGGCTTCCCGGAACGCGGGGGGCCGGAACGCGGGGGGCCGGAACGCGGGGAGGCTTCCGGAACGCGGGGAGGGCCCGGTTCGGTGAACCGGGCCCTCCGCCGTGACGTCGCTACAACCTCGCTCAGAGGTCGAGGCCGGTCAGGACCATGACCTTCTCGACGGTGTAGTCGTCCATCGCGTACTTGACGCCCTCGCGGCCGACGCCGGAGTCCTTGACGCCGCCGTACGGCATCTGGTCGGCACGGTAGGACGGCGCGTCGCCGATGATCACACCACCGACCTCCAGCTCCCGGTGGGCGCGGAAGGCGGTCTGCAGGTCGTGGGTGAACACGCCCGCCTGGAGGCCGAACGCGGAGTCGTTGACGGCCGCGAAGGCCTCGTCCACGCCGTCCACCTTGTGCAGCGACAGCACCGGGCCGAACACCTCGGCCTTGGCCAGGATGGCGTCCCCGGGCAGCTCCGCCAGCACGGTCGGGGCGTAGGTCGCGCCCTCGCGGGTACCGCCGGTGAGCACCTTGGCGCCCTTGGCGACCGCGTCCTCGACCCAGGACTCGACGCGCTTCGCGGCGTTCTCGTCGATCAGCGGGCCGACGTCGGTCGCGCCGTCGGCCGGGTCACCGGTGACCTGCGCCCGGACCTTGGCGACGACCTTCTCCGCCAGCGCGTCGTACACCGAGGCGTCGGCGATCACCCGCTGCACCGAGATGCAGGACTGGCCGCCCTGGTAGTTGGCGAACATCGCGATCCGGGTGGCCGCCCAGTCCAGGTCGGCCTCCGAGGACCAGTCGGCGAGCACCACGGCCGCGGCGTTGCCGCCGAGCTCCAGGGTGACGTGCTTGCGCGGCACCGAGTCCATGATCTGGTAGCCGACCTTGTCCGAACCGGTGAAGGAGATCACCGGCACGCGCTCGTCCTGCACCAGGGCCGGCATCCGGTCGTTCGGCACCGGCAGGATCGACCAGGAACCGACCGGCAGGTCGGTCTCGGCCAGGATCTCGCCCAGCGCCATCGCCGACAGCGGGGTGGACGGGGCCGGCTTCAGGATGATCGGGGCACCGACCGCGATCGCCGGGGCGACCTTGTGGGCGACCAGGTTCAGCGGGAAGTTGAACGGGGCGATCCCGAGCACCACGCCGCGCGGGAAGCGGCGCACCACCGCGAAGCGGCCCACCCCGCCCGGGTCGGTGTCCAGCCGCATGGTCTCGCCGTTGGTGCGGCGCGCCTCCTCGGCGGCCCAGCGGAAGACCGACACCGCGCGGCCGATCTCGCCGCGGGCCCACTTGATCGGCTTGCCGTTCTCGGCGCTGACCAGCTGGGCCAGCTCCTCGGTGCGCTCGGTCAGCCGCTTGGCCACGTGGTCCAGGGCGGCGGCACGCTGGTGCGCCGGGGTGGCGGCGAACACCGGCAGCGCGGCGACGGCGGCGTCCAGCGCCTCGTCGACCTGGGCCTCGGTCGGGATGCTCACCTTGCCGACCAGACGGCCGTCCCAGCTGTTGTGCACCTCGAAGTCGGCGTCGCCGCTCGCCCGGCGGCCGGCGAGCCAGAAATCGTGCGTGGTGGTCACCGTGGTACCGGCCCTCTCCTCGTCTGTCCTACGGCCCACGGACGTGGGACCCGGTTTTGAGGGTAGGCGGGGCGGCGCGCCGACCGGATTGGCCGACTAGGAGCGTTCGCCGCCGGGGCCACTCCACCGCGTCCTACGGGGGCGTACGTGCGGGGCCGGTACGTCGTTCCGGTCCCGCGCCTCGGCCGGCGCCGTCCTTCTCACTCCCCGTCTCACTCCTCGCCGGAGCGGAGCGCCAGCCACAGCTCCATCCGCACGTCCGTGTCGTCCAGCGAGCGGCCCAGCAGCTCCTCGACCCGGCGCATCCGGTAGCGCAGCGTGTGCCGGTGCACGCCCAGGTCGGCCGCCGCCGCGTCCCACTGGCCGTGCCGGGACAGCCACGCCCGCAGCGAGGCCACCAGGTCCCCGCGGGCCGTCCGGTCGTGCTCCCGCAGCGGCCGCAGCAACCCCTCCGCGAACGCCGTCACCGCGTCCTCGCCGAGCAGCGGCAGCAGCGACCCCGCGCCGACCTCCTCGTGGTCCACCGACCGGCGGCCACCGCGCAGCGCCACCGCCAGCGCCCGCTCGGCCTGCGCGTGCGCCGTCCCGGCCTCCTCCAGCGCGGCCGGCGCCGAGACCCCCAGCGACAGGCCCTCGTGCTCCTCCACCGCCCCCAGACAGGCCCGGTGCACCGCGCCGTTGTCCAGCGCCAGCACCATCAGCCGCGGCCCGTGCGCCCCGTCCTCCCGGGCCACCAGCAGCTTCTCGCCCACCCGGGAACCCGCCTGCTCGGCCCGGTCGCCCAGCTCCCCGAGCGCCTCCGCGGCATCCGCGGCGGCCGGCCCGGCCCCGGCCACCAGCACCCGCACCGTCCCCTCCGGCATCCCCCCGAACAGCCCCACCGCCACCTGCCGGGCCGTCGCCACCTCACCGGCCAGCACCATCCGCAGCAGCGCCGCGCCCATCCGCTCCTCGGCCTGCCGCAGCTCCCGCGACCGCTCCAGGGTCAGCGTCAGCAACGCCACCGCCGCGTTCAGCACGTACCGCTCGGTCGGCGTGATCCGGTCCTCGGTCCCGACCGCCAGGAAACCCCGGGCCCGCCGGTCCGCCCCCAGCGACTGGACCACCACGTAGTCCTCGTCCGCCGTGTCTATCCCCGGCGCGCGGCCCTGCAGGGCCGCACTCGACGGCGCCGGCCGCCGGCGCAGCCGGTCCACCTCCGCCGCCAGCCGCCCGGCCCGGCGCGCCGCCCAGTCCGGGGCCACCACCGACAGCGCGCCCGACCCGTCGTACAGCGCCGCCCAGCCCCCCAGCCGGGCCGCCAGCCGACGCACCACCGCCGTCGTGCCGTCCTTGCCGAGCGCCGCCCGGGTCAGCTCCTCCTGCGCCTCGAAGCTGGTCGTCACCGCCTCGTACTGCTCCGCGGCCAGCGCCGCCGACACCACCTTGCTGATCGCGATGAACGGCGTCGGCTCCGGCACCCGCAGCAGCGGCAGCCCGCGCTGCGCGGCCGCGTCCACCAGCGGCTGCGGCACCTCGGTGTGCGACAGCCCCACCCCGAGCCCCAGCCCGACCACCCCCGCGTCGGCCAGCCGGTGCACGTACGCCTGCAACTGCGCCGCCGTACGGCCCAGCTTGATACCGGTGGTGAGCAGCAGCTCGCCACCCTCCAGGAACGGCGTCGGGTCGTCCAGCTCGCTGGTGTGCACCCAGCGGACCGGCCGCTCCAGGTGATCCGCACCGGCGAGGACCGTCAGGTGGAGCGAGGTGTTGCGGACGACGGAGGCGAGTGTGGGGGGCATGGCACCTTCGAGGGATCGACCTGACCGCGCCGTTGCGGCCGGGCGAGGAGAGGGACGTGGGACTGGTGAGGGTCTCTCCCCTTCATTATGGACGCTCCGGACAACCCGCACTGCCGAATCCACCTCGAAGGCGACTTCCCCGGCCCACCCCGCCGTCAGCCCCTGAGGTCCACCAGCAACGGCGGCACCTGCTCCCCCGACACCGCCGTCAACGACACCACCGCGTGCCCCGCCGGCAACGCGTGCGCCAGGTCCGACGGCGACCACCGCAGCCGCTCCACGTCCCGCGTCGTCACCGACTCCGTCTGCGCCGTCGTCCCCGACAACGCCTTCCGCCCGATCCGCCCGGCGCGCCGTATCACGCCACCGGAGGTGTCGGGGGTGTGGGTGACCGCGGTCTCCTGCACCAGATGCGTCCCCCAGGCCTCCGAGAACAGCTTGCCGTCCCACGGCGCGATCCCCGGGAACGCCATCCGGCAGCCGACCGCACCGAACAGCGGCGCCCGCAGCGCCTCCGGCAGGTCCACCAGCGTCCGCAGCAGCAGCACCGCGCCCGCGTTCGCCCCGCGCATCCGCTGCAGGCCGCGCACCGCGGTGGCGTCCAGCGCCGCCGAGGCGTCGTCCACCACCAGGCCGGCGAACAGCGAGCGGTCCTCCCGGGTCCCGGCCGCCTGCACGAACTGCCCCACCACCAGCCGGGACAGCATCCGCGCCACCTCCGGGTGGCTCCGCTCGGGCAGCTTCACCCGCACCCGCAGCGGGTGGTCCAGCACCCGCATCGCGAACGGGGGCCGACCGGTGCCGTCGGTCGCGAACGCCCCCTCGAAGGCGGGCCGCTCCAGCAGCGCCAGCCGGTCCGCCAGCAGCGCCCCGGGGTCGTCCGCCCGGTCGCGCTGCCGCTCCCGGTGCTCCAGGTCCCGCTCGTGGACAGCCAGCCGCCCGGCCACGCCGAGCGCCTTCACCAGGGCCACCAGCACGTCCGGCTCACCGGCCAGCAGCGCCCGCAGCTCCCGCACCCCCGGGTAGCGGCCGTACGCCGCGTGGAAGGGGCCCACCACCTGCTGCAGCGCGGTGCGGGCGTGCTCCGCGCGGGCGGTCAGCTCGTCCGGCAGCAGCGCCTCGGCCAGCCGGGCGGCCGCCTCGTCCGGGTCCCGCGCGGCGCCGTAGAGGTCCAGCCCGTACAGCGAGGACGGGTCGCCGGGCGCGATCACCACGTCGTACCAGGAGTCCGGGCCGAGATCGGCGTCCGCCGCCCCGACCACCACCGCGCAGGCGGTGCCGGACAGCGCCTGCAGGCACAGCGCCTCGGCCACCGGCCGGGCCAGCCGCGTCGTCTTCCCCGTCCCGGCCGGGCCCACGGCGAGCAGCGAGGTGCCCAGCACCGCCGGGTCCAGGGCGAAACCGGCCGCCCGGTGGCCCAGCGGGTTCTTCGGGACGTCCTGCGCGGTGCCGAGCCGGACCTGACCGAGCAGCAGATCGTGCTGCTCGGCGCGGCCGGGCAGCTCGCGCGCCTCGGAGGGGTGAGCGAAGGCGGCCGCGCCGCGGGTGGCCACCTGCTCGGCGAAGGCGGGCACGAACACCGGATCCGCCTGGGCGGACTCCCAGGCGCGCCGGATCCGCACGTAGTCGACGTCCCCCACGGCCTCGCCGTCCAGCCGGGCGGCCGCGTCGGCCGCGCCTTGGCGCAGCCCGTCCCACGGGTCCTGGCCCCGCACGGGGTCGACAGCCCCCGTGCCCGGGGTGTCCTCCTCGGCGGGCTGCTCCTGCGTCACGGTGCGCGACAGCAGCGGAGCGGCGTAGCGGCGCCACACTTCTAGCCAGCGGCCCATCCGGCCGAAGACTTTGATGACGATGCCCATCACCAGAACATTCAGTGTGAGGACAACCGATGTCGCGACGAAGGCCGACTGTGACGGCAAGACGCCGATGAGCGTCGCCCCGTCCGTAGCGAACTCAACGCCGTAGACGAAGGCCAGCCACCCCACCACCGCGTTGAGCCCCGCCCGCAGCAGCAGCGGCCAGGTCGCGACCTTGGCCGCCTCCGCCCGCTCCGGGTCGAGGCGGCGGTAGCCGAGCCGGAAGACGCCCGGGTCGGCGTCGGGGCGGGGGGCGCAGGCCCAGGCCGCGAGGTCGAAGGAGGAGGCGCTCCCACCCGGCCGCGGGTGGGGTAGGGCCGTCGGGGGTCTGGTGGTGGTGCGCTCGCCGTGGTGGTGTGCCCCGTCGTGTGCCATGTACGGCCCCGCTCCCTCGCCCGCCCGGCCCGACCGCCGTCGGTGCCGCCATACCCATGCCGCCGTACCGGCGACACGCCCGCGCTCAGGGTAGTGGAGCGGGGCCTGCGGGTAGTCGTGCCGCCCGGGCTGGCCGTGCCGGACAAGTCGGACGGCGCACTGCTACCGAGTGGCGCGTGCCCGGGCGGGGAGGGCGGCCGTAGCCTGCGAAGCACCGAGCCGAGAAGTCTGGAGAAACCCCATGAGCGCCGCAACGCCGCTCCCGCAGGAGCGCCGCCTGGTCACCGCGATCCCCGGTCCGAAGTCGCAGGAGCTGCACGCCCGCAAGCTGGGTGCGGTGGCGGCCGGCGTCGGCACCACCCTGCCGGTGTACGTGTCCCGTGCCAACGGCGGCGTGCTGGAGGACGTGGACGGCAACTCGCTGATCGACTTCGGCTCCGGCATCGCCGTGACCAACGTCGGCAACAGCGCCGAGGCCGTGGTGGCCCGGACGACCGAGCAGCTGGCCAACTTCACCCACACCTGTTTCATGGTGACCCCGTACGAGGGTTACGTGGCCGTCGCCGAGCAGCTGAACGAGCTGACCCCGGGTGACCACGAGAAGCGCACCGCGCTGTTCAACTCGGGCTCCGAGGCCGTCGAGAACGCGGTGAAGATCGCCCGCGCCTACACCAAGCGCCAGGCCATCGTGGTGTTCGACCACGGCTACCACGGCCGCACCAACCTGACCCTGGCGCTGACGGCGAAGAACATGCCGTACAAGCAGGGCTTCGGCCCGTTCGCGCCCGAGGTCTACCGGGTGCCGGTCGCCTACCCGTACCGCTGGCTGACCGGTGCGGAGAACGCCGCCGCCGAGGCCGCCGCCCAGGCGATCGACACCATCAACAAGCAGATCGGCGCCGAGAACGTCGCCGCGATCATCATCGAGCCGATCCAGGGCGAGGGCGGCTTCATCGAGCCGGCCAAGGGCTTCCTGCCGGCGATCGTGGAGTTCGCGAAGGCGAACGGCATCGTGTTCGTCGCGGACGAGATCCAGACCGGCTTCTGCCGCACCGGCCAGTGGTTCGCGTGCGAGGACGAGGGCATCGTCCCGGACCTGATCACCACCGCCAAGGGCATCGCCGGCGGTCTGCCGCTGTCGGCGCTGACCGGCCGCGCCGAGATCATGGACGCCGCGCAGACCGGCGGCCTGGGCGGCACCTACGGCGGCAACCCGGTGGCCTGCGCCGCCGCGCTGGGCGCCATCGAGACCATGAAGGAGCAGGACCTCAACGGCAAGGCGCAGCGGATCGGCGAGATCATGCTGGGCCGCCTGCGGGCCATGCAGGAGAAGTACGAGATCATCGGTGACGTCCGCGGCCGCGGCGCGATGATCGCCGTCGAGCTGGTGCACCCGGGCGGCAAGGAGCCGAACGCGGAGGCCACCGCGGCCCTCGCCAAGGCCTGCCACGCCGAGGGCCTGGTCGTGCTGACCGCCGGCACCTACGGCAACGTGCTGCGCTTCCTGCCGCCGCTGGTCATGCCGGAGCACCTGCTGAACGAGGGCCTGGACATCCTGGAGGGCGCGTTCGCCGCCCTCTGAGCGGTGGCGTCCGTCAGGTCGTGAACCCCCTTCCGGAGGGTTGTCCGGACAGCGCTGAACGGCCCGTGGGGACCTCTGGTCCGCACGGGCCGTTCGGTTTCCCGGCGCGCCGGGCGGGCGGTCCGGGCATGATCGACGGGGCGCCCGGAGGCCGCCCGGCGCAGGGTGAAGATGATGTGCGGAATCGCTGAAGGCGCTCGGCGCGGAAAGGCTGTTGACGTAGTGTCATCATCGATGGACAGCGAGCCTCGGCCGTTGGCGCGGCCGTCCGCGGGGCCCCGCCCGGGGCCGGTACCGCGGGTGCCGCACGAGGACGACCAGGCCGGCCCGGGAGGGTCGGCGCACACCGAAGGCCGATCGACCGACCGTCCGACCCACACCCCCCGGGGCGCGCGGAACGGCGATCATCAGGGCCGCCCCGGAGCTCTCCCCCCTGCTCCGGGGCGGCTGTTCGCCGTTCTGGACCGGGTGGCGCGGTCGGTGGCCGTACCGGTGGTGGCCGTGGTGCTGCTGCTGGCGGTGTCCTGGCAGGTCGCGGCGGACGGGCCGCTGCTGGGCGTGGACCGTTCGGTCCGCCAGGCTGTCCGCGCGGCCCACCGGGACTCCCCGAACGCCCTGCTCGACCGCCTCGGGCACGTCCTGTCGGACCTGGGCAGCAGCGTCCCGGCCGTTCCGGTGCTGCTGCTGGCCGGCGCACTGGCCGCCTGGCGGGCGCGCCGGTCCGGCGCCGGGCGGTGGTGGCTGCCGCTGCCGGTGGCGGCGCTGACGGCGGGGCTGATCCCGCTGCTGGTGGTCCCGGCGAAGGCGGCGTTCGCCCGGCCGGGGCCGCTCGGGGAGCCGCTGACGGCGGGCCAGTGGGGCTGGTACCCGTCCGGGCACACCGCGACCGCGGCGATCTCGTACGGGGTGGCCGCGCTGCTGCTGGCCCGGGTGGCGGGGCCGCTCGCCGCCCGGTGGCTGGCCGCGGGCGCGGTGCTGCTGTCGCTCGGGGTGGGCGCGGGGCTGGTGTGGAGCGACTTCCACTGGCTGCTGGACGTGGTGGCGAGCTGGTGCCTGGCCGTCCTGGTGCTGTGGCCGCTCGCCCGCTGGCTGCCCCGGCCGACGGCCGGGAGGCGTCAGGCCTCGGGGTCCTCGTTGCGGTGAACCAGGCCGGGCTCGCCGTTGTCCCGGTGCCACTCGATGACGAGTTCGTCGCGGGCCCCGAAGCGGACCAGGTGGCGGCCGACGACGTCCTCCAGCCCGGGCAGGTTCTCGCGCTCGCCCTCGACGGTGAGCAGCAGGGCGTCCGGCCGCGTCTCCAGGGTGGCGGTGCCGGCACCGAAGACCATCGTGCCGCGGCCGGTCTCCTCCGAGTAGACGGCCTCGATCTTGCGCCCCATGTGGGCGGTGAGCTGCTTGGCGTAACGGCCCGGACGGTCGGTGGCGACGCGGGCTTCGGAGCGGGGCATGGGCCCTCCAGGGTCGGGAAGGGGAACTTAGGGTCCCCTCACTTGGGGCAACGCTAACCCAGATGCTGAGTTAGGCTCAACATATTTCCGCGATCACCCTCCGCCGCCGGCCGCGGGCCCCGGACCGACGGCTACCCTTGGGCGGACGCCAGCCGAGGAGACCGCCGATGACCACCACGCCGACCGACGGACCGGCGGACCCCTCCCCCGGCCCCCGGCCCGACGCCCCCGGCACCGCCGCCGAGCTGGCCGACGCGATGACCAGGGCGATCAAGCGGATCCGCCGTCAGACCGGCTGGCGGCTGGAGCCGTACGGCATCACCCCCGGCCAGGCCCGGGCGCTGCGCACGCTCGCCCACGTGCCCGGCTGCGAGAGCCCGGACCACGCGATGCGGCTGAGCGACCTCGCCGACAAGCTGCACATCGCCCCGCGCTCGGCGACCACCGTGGTCGACGCGCTGGAGGAGGCCGGGCTGGTCGAGCGCAGCCCCGACCCGGCCGACCGGCGGGCGGTGCGGATCCTGCTGACCGAGGCCGGGCGGGCGGCGGTGGAGCGGATCGGGCAGGTCCGGGACGAGGTGGCGCAGGAGTACTTCGGCGAGGTCAGCCCCGCCGACGAGGAGGTGCTGCTGCGGGTGCTGCGCTCCGCCGAGGCCCGCTTCCTCGCAGCCGGGCCGCCGCGCCGCTGACGGCTCCTGCCGGCAGCGCGGTGATCCCGATCCCGGCGATCACCAGCAGGGCGGCCGCGGCGGCCGTCGGGCTGATCCGCTCGCCGAGCAGCAGCCAGGCCGAGGACATCCCGAACACCGGGACCAGCAGCGAGTACGGCGCGACGGCGGTCGCGTCGTAGCTGCGCAGCAGGAAGCTCCAGGCGACGAAGCCGAGCAGGGTGGAGACCAGCCCGACGTAGCCGATCGCCCCCAGGCCGGCCGGGGTGATCTCGCGCAGTGCGCGCAGGTCCGCCTCCGGCCCCTCGACCAGCAGGGACAGGGCCAGCAGCGGCAGCGGCGGGACGGCGCTGACCCAGACCATCCAGCGCAGCGCGTCCGGCGGCGCGGCCCTGCGGGTCAGCACGTTGGCCAGGCCCCAGGCGACGGCGGCCAGGACGACCAGGGCGAAGGCCCCGAGCGGCCCGCCGGCGCCCTGGTCCCAGGCGCTCAGGGCGATGCCGGCGAAGGCGACCGCCAGGCCCGCCAGCCGCTGCCCGCCGGGGCGTTCGCGCAGCAGCACGGCGGCGAACAGCGCGGTGAAGCCGGCCTGCCCCTGGAGCACCAGGGAGGAGAGCCCGGCCGGCATCCCGGCGTGCATGCCGAGGAAGAGCAGCCCGAACTTGACCACCCCGAGGACCACCCCGACCGCCACCACCCAGCGCCAGGCCACCCTGGGCGGGCCGACGAAGAAGACCGCCGGCACCGCGACGACGGCGAACCGCAGGGCGCAGAAGAGCAGCGGCGGGAAGCTGTCCAGGCCGACGTGGATCAGGACGAAGTTGAGGCCCCAGACGGCGGCCACCAGGACGGCCAGGGCGATGTGGCGCGGGCTCATGCCGGCCCGGCTGCCGTGGCCGTCCGTACTCCCCGTGGTGCCCGCACTCCCCGTGCTCCCTGTGGTGCCCGTGGTGCCCGTGCCGTGCTGGCCGCCCGGGGCGGCGGCGGTTGTCGCGGTCATGGGTCGAGCATGGTGGCGCCGGACCGTGTAGCACCAGCGACGAATACTGAAGTGGACGCTTTAGGATCGCTGCATGATGGACCTGGGGCGCCTGCGGGCGCTGCACGCGGTGGCGGTGCACGGCTCGGTCGGCGGGGCGGCGGCCGCACTCGGCTTCACGCCCTCGGCGGTCTCGCAGCAGATCGCCAAGCTGGAACGGGAGACCCGGACGGTGCTGCTGGAGCGGCAAGGCCGGGGCGTGGTGCTGACCGACGCGGCGCGCGAGCTGGCCGCCACCGCGCAGACCGTGCTGGGGCTGGTGGAGCAGGCCGAGGTGCGGCTGGAGGAGCAGCGCGGTCAGGCCGTCGGGCGGCTGCTGGTGGCCGCGTTCCCGTCCGGTGCCCGCGGGCTGATGCCCGCGGCGCTGGCCGACCTGCGGCGGCGCTGCCCGGAGCTGGACGTCCGGCTGCTGGAGCGCGACCCCTACCCGGCGGCCGAGCTGGTGGCCCGGGGCGAGGTGGACCTGGCGCTGGTGCAGGACTGGCCGACCGTGCCCCTGCCGGTGCAGGAGGGCGTCTCCCGGATGGACCTCGGCACCGACCCGGTGGACCTGCTGCTGCCCGCCGACGACGCACTGGCTGCGCTCGACCCGGTGCCGGTGGAGCGGCTGTGCGGGCAGCGCTGGATCAGCGTGCCGCCCGGCAACATCTGCCACGACTGGCTGGTCCGCACCCTGCGCGAGGTCGGCGAGGAACCGGACGTGCGCTACCAGGTCGGGGAGTTCGAGACGCAGATCGCGCTGGTCGCCGCCGGCCTGGGGATGGGCCTGGTGCCGAGGCTCGGCCGCGGCCCGCTGCCGCCCGGGGTGGCGGCCCGCCCGGTGACGCCGGAGCCGAGCCGCCGGGTGTTCGCGCTCTGGCGCTCCCAGGCCTCCCGGCGGCCGGCCATCACCGAGGCGCTGGCCTCGATGCGGGAGTGCTGGCGGCGGCTGCCGGCCTGAGCCGGTACGGCCCCCGACTCGGACGGCTTCGGACGGACCTCGGACGGCTTCGGACGGACCTCAGCCGGCTTCGGACGGACCTCAGCCGGCGAAGCCGATCACCAGCCACATGAAGCCGACCCCGGCCACGGTGCAGAGCAGGGTGCTGCGCGAGGGGTGCGGGCTGTGCGCCTCCGGGAGGATGTCGGAGGTCGCCAGGTAGAGCAGGAAGCCGGAGAAGAAGCCCAGGTAGAGGCCGAGCAGGTGCCCCGGGATGGTGAACGCCAGGGTGATCGCCGCGCCGGACACCGGGGCCAGCGCGTCCGCGGCGAGCAGGGTCAGCGCCCGGCGCCGGTTGTTCCCGTACAACCGGGTGATCGTGTACGTGTTGAAGCCGTCGGCGAAGTCGTGCGCGACGACCGCGATCGCCACCACCGTGCCGACCGTGGTGCCGGCCTGGAAGGCGGCGCCGATCGCGAAGCCGTCCATCACGCTGTGTCCGACCAGGGCCAGCGCGGCGGTCAGCCCGATGCCCTGGCGCCCGGCGGAGTGGTCGTGACCGTGGTGGCCGTGCGAGTGGGCGGCGTACTCGCCCTCGTGGCCGCGGTGGATGGCGACCGCGCGCTCGACCACGTGGATGGTGAGGAAGCCGGCCGCGAACATCAGCAGCGCCTGCGGTACGCCGTGCACCTCGCCCGGCGCCTGGTGGATCGCCTCGGGCAGCAGGTCGAAGGCGACCACGCCGAGCATCAGTCCGGCGGCGAAGCCGAGCACCAGGTGGCGGCGGTCGCGGGTGCGCTGGGCGACGAAACCGCCGATCAGGGTCATCAGGAAGGCCGCGGCGGCGACCAGTACCGCGGTCATCGGGTCGGCTCCGGCCCGGATCCGGCCGGGTGGCCGGGCCCCTGGTCGGGTGCTCCGCCGAACGCTCTGCCCATTCCTCTTCCCCCTGGGGTCCGCCCGTGGCCGGGCCGACCGCCGACCGTACCGGACGCCCGTTCGACGGTGATCACCCGGGGTGCCGGGGCGCGGCCGGGAGCCGTTCCCCCAGCCTCGGCCCGGGCCCGCCGGGGCGCCCACCGGACGGCCCGCCGGCTGGGCCGTCGGAGTGAGGCCGCCCGCCCCGGACGGCCAGCCGGGGCGGATCAGCCGCCCGTGGCGAGCGGCAGGCCGAGGTGGGTGCGGGCGAGTTCGCGGACGCCGTCGCCGTCGATCAGGTGGATGTGCCGGTGGCCCTCCTCCGCCGTGAGGTCCAGCACCTCCTCGGTGAACCGGCCGGTGGTCAGCCGCAGCCCGCGCTCGGCGGACTCCTCGCCGACCGCCTCGACCAGGGTCTCGATCTGCTCGGCGCCGATCGCCGCGGCGTCCCGGGAGGCCCAGACCACCCAGCGGCCGGGCAGCGCCGTCCCGGGCGCGCCCTCGCCGGTGGCGACCAGCCCGGCCGGGCCGCGCAGCCGGACGCTCCACTGCGCGATCCCGCCGCGGGTCAGCAGGTCCCGCACCAGGTGGGCGAACTCGTTGGCGGACAGGTCGGCGGCGGCCGGCACGGTGGCCCCGACCCGGGCGGCCGGCTGCACCGCGGCCCGGTCGTACGGGTCCGGGGTGACGGCGGCACCGAGCTGGCGCAACCGCACCAGGGCCTCGTCCTGCTCGGCGTCGGCGTAGACGCCCTCGTCGTCCCGCTCCTCGTACGGGGTGCCCGGCGGCAGCAGCCGGGTACGGGCCAGTGCGTCGCGGTCGGCGTCCACGCTGACCAGGCAGAGCGGCTCCGCCGCGGCGGGGTCGCGCAGCCAGCCGTTGAGCACGACGCCGGTGAGTATCTCGTCGGTGTCGACGGCGTCGGCGGCCTGGAGGGCGCGCAGCGCGAGCCGGGCGACCAGCCGCAGGTAGTCGGTGGCCCGGTCCACGGGCGGGCGCGGCACCGGGAGGACGTCGCCGTCCGGGGCGAGCCGGTAGCCGGTGAGCGAGGGCACCAGGTCGAGCGGCGGCAGGTCGAGGTCGAGCACGGCGGTGCGGGTGAGCGGGCGGAAGACCGCCCGGCAGGGGGCGGGCAGGTCCTGGGTGGCGGTCTCGGCGGCGGCCAGCGCGCGTTCCAGCAGCGACTCCACGGCGGCCGGTTCGGCCAGCCGGTAGGCCCGCCGGCACTCCTCCAGGCTCTCGTTGTACTCGCGCACGGCCCGGGCCCGGGCCTCCTCCGCCGCCTCGTGGGCACGCCGGGACTCGTCGGCGGCCGGGCTGCCGGCCTCGGCCCGGCGGGTGCGCCACTCGCGCAGGGCGCGCTGGTGGGTGAGCCGGGCCTGGGCCAGCTCGCGCTGGTAGCCGGAGTCGAGCAGTCGGCGGGACGGGCCGCTCTCCGGGTCGGCCGCGGGCGGCTCGGCGGGCGCGAAGTCCTCCCAGCGGGGCTCGGGCTCCTCGGCGGTGCCGGGACCGTCGGCCGGGTAGGGGCGGGGCTGGTAGTGGCGCAGCTGGCTCTCGAAGTCCATGGCCGAGACGGGCAGCGCGGCCCGCCGCAGCAGGTCGGCCAGCCGGTCGTGCTCGGCCCGCACGGCGAGCGTGCGGTGGTGGGTCAGGGCGGCGGCCCGGGCGTGCGCCGCCACGGCCTCGTCCGGGTCGGCCTCGCCGGCTCCGCCTCCGACTCCGGCTCCGTTTCCCCGGTCGGCGGGGCCCGGGACGGACGGACCTTGGCCGGACGGACCGCTACTGGTCGGGCCCACGCCGGACGGCCCGTCACCGGCCGCGCCACCGCCGGGGCGGCCGGCGGCGGCGTCGTCCGGCTCCTGTCCTTCCTCGGCTCCGAGGTCGCGGAAGACCGAGGCGAGGAAGCCCGGTCGGGGGAACTGGACGGTGGCGGTTCCCTCGGACTGGCCGTCTGCTGAGTACTGCATCGGTCGTCGTTCCCCCATGCTCGTCCGGCGCCTGCCCGGGGCGATCGGCGAGCCCGTGGAGCCGCCCCTGCCGGACATTGTCCCCCGAACGGGCGCGGCGGTCAGCCAAGCCGGTCAGTTGGTCCGGGTGTTGGTCAGGTGCAGACCGATGTAGCCGACGTAGATCCGCCCGCTGCCGGAGCAGTCGTCCAGGTAGTGCAGCCGGGGCGCGGTGCGACCGCCGCCGATCCGCAGGTGCGCGCCCATGAACGCGCGCCGGGAGGAGTCGACGCATTCCGGCACCGGCAGCATCCGCTCGCGCTTCCACTTGGTGTGGCTGAACACCGTCCGGGACTCCCCGCGGACCGCCTTGCGGGGCGGGAAGCGGCGACAGCCCTCGGGCGTCCGCTCGCACCACTGCTTGAAGTCCCCGCCGGCCGCCCCGCGCACGGCCGCCTCGGCGTACTCCTGAAGAGCGGTCAGCCCGTCCCAGGCGAGCCTGGCCCAGCCGGCGCCCGCGCACTGGAGCTCGTCCAGGGCGAGCGCGGTCTTCTGGTCACCGGTGAAGGTCACCAGGGGGAACTCGCCCAGTCTGCCCATGAGTTCGGTGAAGGTCTCGGGCGTGCCACGGTGGTCGGGGGACTGGACGGCCGGGTGCGGGCCGACGGTCGGCCCGCCGCCCGGTGCGACGCAGTGGCGCCCGGTCAGGCCACGGGCTCCGGAGTGGAGGCGGCCCTCCCGGACGTCCCGGCCGTCGCGGACCTGGCCCCGTTCGCGGTGCTCGCGGCGCTCCAGGCGCAGAGTGTGCCGGACCCGCTCCAACTCGTCGGCCCTGGCCTGCTGTTCGACCCGGTCCTGCTGCTCCTCGCGGGCGAGCGCGGCCAGTTCGACGCCCTGGTGCGGGGCGGCCGGCCCGGCCGTCCGGTCGACGTCCTGCTCGGCCGTACTCCCGACGGACTGCTCCGCGGTCCGCTCCTCGCTCCGGTCGGCGCTCCGGTCCGCAAGCTGCTCCGCGGCCTGGCGGAGCTGCGGCGGCGGGACGCGCAGCACCGGAACGGCCGCCAGCGGCGGCGGCAACGGCTGCTCCGCGGCCAGGCGGCGCGGCTCGCGGGCGAGCAGCGCGGCGGCACGGCGCAGGTCCTCCTCTATTCGGCCCCGGGCGAGCACCGGATGTCGGGCGCTGTCCTGGCGGGAGGCCGGGTCGACCTCGGGCAGGTAGGTGCGCACCGCCCCGCCGTAGACGGTGTGGTACTCCAGCGCGACGTTGAACCCGGTGCGGGCGGCCGGGTCCAGCACGTAGGCGGTGGCGAGACCGGGCAGCTGCTGGCAGAGCGGGGCCACCACGTCCTGCACCCAGCGGTCGAGCGGGAGGTTCACCGGGACGCTGGCCACCACGGTGGGCAGCCTGCGCTCGGGGTCGCACAGCTCGTCGATCAGGGCGTCGACCTCGTCGGCCGTGATCACCCGGGGTGCGGAGTGGACGGCGGCCGGGCCGTCGGTGGCGTCGAGCAGCGGGAGGAGCGAGCGGGCGAGTTCGGGCACCGGCACCCGGCACGGGGTGCGCACGCCGCTGCCGGTGCTGTGGGTCTCGGCCTCCAGCCGGACCCAGGTGGGGCCGTCCGGAGCGGTGGCCAGGGTGAGGGTGAGCTGCTGGGTGCCGTGCGGGGCCGGGGTCCGCAGTCGGCGGCGGTCGTAGCGGCCGGCGCCCGGACCGCCGCGCAGCGGACCGCGGTCGCGGTCGAGCAGGACGCGCTCGCCCAGCCGCAGGCGCTCGGTGACGGGATCCGGTTCGGCGCTCCCGGCGGGGGCGCGGCGGGCCGGCGGGGGCTCCTCGAAGCCCTCCTGCTTCAGCCAGCAGGCCAGCTGTTCGTCGGCCAGGGCGACGGCTTCGGCGTGGGTGAGGGCCGTGGTGACCGTCATCCGGTACGGCGCCGCCGAACCGCGGGGGCCGGGCAGGTCGGCAGCGGCGTGCGGGCGGACCCGGTTCGGGGCGGGGCGGTTGGCGATCGGGTGACCGGAGGCCGGACGGATCGGGGTCGGGTGGTTCGAGGTCGGGTGGTTCGAGGTCGGGTTCGTCGCGGACTGGGGATTCGAGGTCGAACGGTCTGAGGTCATGCACGTACCTCCGCGGTGCGGGGTGGGGTCCTGTGTCCTCCATCGATGGTTTCGTCCGGTTCTGCCGGAGCCTTGCCCAGGAAACGCCACGGCCCGGAGGGGAAGTTCCAACTCCGGGCTACGACACTACGTTCGGGTGAATCTGCTCAAGCGGTCTTCCGCGTGGCGCGGGTCCTGGTCTACGGGAAAGGGCCGGTCACGGGCCGTCCGACCGGCCGTCCGACGGACCGTCCGCCACCCGGGCCCCACCAGGTGCCCCCCGCCCCCGCGGTCAGACCGGCACCTCGACGTAGGTGCGGCCGGCCGGGACCGCCACCGCGGTGCCGCCGGTCGCCTCGGCCAACCAGGTGTGGAACTCCGCCACGTCCGGCTCCGGCACGCCCACCTCGATCCGCACCCCGGTGGCCTCGTAGGCCAGGTCGCTCACCGCGTACCCGGCCGCCCGCAGGTCGTTCTCCACCCGACCGGCCCGGACGTGGTCCGCCGTCACCGCGAGCAGCGCGACCGGCCGGCGCTCCAGCAGGCCGATCTCGTCCACCGCCTCCGACACCGCGTTCCCGTACGCCCGCACCAGGCCGCCCGCACCGAGCTTGATCCCGCCGAAGTACCGGGTGACCACGGCGGCGGTGTCGGTCAGCCCGCGCCGTCGCAGCACCTCCAGCATCGGCACCCCGGCCGTGCCGCCGGGCTCGCCGTCGTCGCTGGACCGCTCCCGGCGCTGCTCGTCGCCGACCACGAAGGCGGTGCAGTTGTGCCGGGCGTCCCAGTACTGCTTGCGGATGCCGGCGATGAAGGCCTGCGCCTCCTCCTCGTCGGCGACCCGGGCGAGGTGGCAGATGAACCGGGACTTCTTGATCTCGATCTCGTGGCTGCCGGCCCGCCGGATGGTGAGGTACGGCCTGGCGGTGGGCTCCGGCGTGACGGCCATGGTGCGGGGATCCTCCCGGGGGCGGCGAAGGCTGACGGCGCACGCCCCGGGACACCGGGGCGGCACCGCCAGCCTAGTTGGCACGCGGCGGGCGGGACCGGCGGCCGGGTCCGGCAGCCGGCCGCCGCCCGGTCGCGGGACGGGTCACCGGACGGTTCAGCGGCCGGCCAGGGCGTTCAGCCGCGCGCGGTCCAGGCCGGTCAGCGCGGTGACCTCGGCCGGGTCGACGGCGCCGCAGTCCAGCCCGCGCAGCAGGTAGCCGCTCAGCGCCCGGGCGGTGGCCGGCTCGTCCAGCACGTTGCCGCCCGCCTTCGCGACGTACGCGGCCAGCCGGGCGGCGGCGGCCGCCAGGCCCTCGCGGTAGAAGGAGTAGACCGCGACGTAGCGGGTCGGCAGGTGCGCCGGGTGCATGTCCCAGCCCTGGTAGTAGGCGCGGGCCAACGAGCGGCGGACCAGGCCGTGGTGGAGCTTCCAGGCGGCGTGCACCTGCTCGGTGGAGCCGGCCGGGACGACGTTGGTCGAGCCGTCGGAGAGCCGCACCCCGGTGCCCGCGGCCGCCACCTGCATGACCGCCTTGGCGTGGTCGGCGACCGGGTGGTCCGTGCTCTGGTGGGCCGCGCCGACGCCGCAGGCGGCGCTGTAGTCGAAGGTGCCGTAGTGCAGACCGGTGGCGCGCCCCTCGGCGGCCTCGATCATCCGGGCGACGGTGGCCCGGCCGTCCGGGCCGAGGACCGCCTGGGTGGTCTCGATCTGGATCTCGAAGCCGAGCCGGCCGGCGGGCAGCCCGGCCCGGTCCTCGAAGTCCTCCAGCAGCCGGACCAGCGCGGTGACCTGCTCGGCGTAGGTCACCTTGGGCAGGGTCAGGACCAGGCCCTCCGGCAGCCCGCCGTTGGCCAGCAGGGTGGCCAGGAACAGCTCCAGGGTGCGGATGCCGCGGGCCCGGACGGGGGCCTCCAGGCACTTGGTCCGGATGCCGAGGTACGGCGGGGCGCCGCCCTCGGCCACCGCCGCGGCGACCAGCTCGGCGGCGCGGACGGCGGCCGCGTCCTCCTCCGCGTCGGGGCGGGGGCCGTAGCCGTCCTCGAAGTCGATCCGCAGGTCCTCGACCGGCTCGCGCTCCAGCTTGGCGCGGACCCGGGCGTGCACGTCGGCGAGCA
The DNA here is from genome assembly GCF_040609095.1 of Kitasatospora sp. NPDC004799. Classification (NCBI taxonomy): domain Bacteria; kingdom Bacillati; phylum Actinomycetota; class Actinomycetes; order Kitasatosporales; family Streptomycetaceae; genus Kitasatospora; species Kitasatospora sp. NPDC004799. The sequence continues at coordinate 4,487 of NZ_JBEXJK010000042.1, read as the reverse complement.
GCTCGTCGTCCGCCACCCCGAGGGCGCGGGCCAGCGCGGCGGGGGTGGCGGCGTGGCGGTCGAAGGCTTCCAGGGCCCGGCGGCCCCAGTCCCGCACGGTGTCGGCGCCGAAGGCGTCGGCCGGGACGTAGACGGTGTGCACCGGCTGCCGGCTCGCGGGCTCGCCCGGGTAACGGCGCGCCAGATCGGCGTCGACCGGGGCGAGCAGCGCCTCCACGGCGGCGCGGGCCGCGGCGGAGAAGGAGGCCCCGTCCGCCGGCCCGTTTCCGTCGACCCCGACCCGTGTCATCCGCACTCCTTCATGCCGAACCAGTGCTTCAACAATTTGTTGAGGTGAAGGTAGCTCCGGCGGGACAGGGCGTCAACGGCCTCTGCCGGGCCCTGGTCGGTGGCGGCTGCGGCCGGTTCCCGCGGTCAGTCCCTCCCGGCGGCGACGTAGCGGTCGCGCAGCTCCGGGAAGAGCTCGGCGACCTCCTTGGGGTGGACCGAACCGTTCGCGCCCTTGCCCGTGACGCCGTACTCCCTGGTCAGCCAGTCGGCCAGGCGCTGGGGGTCCGGCTGGTGGCCGTGGACGTCGATGTACGAGACGAGCGCCTCGTAGGCGACGTCCGGGTCGAGGCGCGCGGGCACCGGAGGGAGCACGGGGTCCTCGGCGTGCACGGGCTGCTCGGCGTGGGCGGGTTCCTCGGCCTCTACCGGCGGCGCGGGCTCGGCAGGCTGTCGGGGCTCGGCGGGCTGCTCGGGCTGCGGCTGCGGGCCGACCGGGTGCTGGGCCTGCGGACCGGGCGCGGGCTCGGGGGCGAGGGCCGGCTCCTCGGCGACCGGGCGCGGGGGCTTGAACCAGGGCGAGGCCTGCCCGGGCACCCGCCCGCCCGGGGCGGCGTCGGCCGGGTGGCCGGTGGTGCGGACCGGGCGCTCGGTCCAGACGTTCAGCTCCTCGCCGCGCGGCTGCGGAACGGCCTCCCCCTCCGCGTCCGGCTCCTGGGCGGCCCGCAGCCGGACGGCGGCCAGCTTGGCGAGCATCGGCGCGGCGACCTCGGCGGACATCGGCGCAACGGCCGCGGGCGCCTGGGCCTGGGCCTGTTCGGGCTGCGGCTGCGGGGCCTGCTGAACGGCCTGCTGGGAGGCCTGCGGTGCCTGATCCGGGTGCTGGGGCCGCCGGCCGTCGGCCGCGGCGACCGGGGCGATGGCCGCGGTGGCGCGGTTCTCCTGGGTGTCGATCCCCTGCGCCTCCTGTGCCGCCGGGACCTCCTGGACCTCGCGCTCACGGCCCTCGTCGTCCAGCCGGTCGAGCAGCGCCGGGTCCAGCGGCACGCCGAACTTGGCGAGCTTGAGCGGCAGCAGCGCCTGGATCGGCGCCGACCGACGCCAGCCGCGGCCGTACCGGAAGCGCAGCTGCGCCCGGTAGACCAGCCGGTTCTGTTCGAGTCGGATGACCTCGTCGTAGGAGCGGAGCTCCCAGAGCTTCATCCGCCGCCAGAGCCGGAAGGTCGGTACCGGGGAGAGGATCCAGCGCATCACCCGGACCGACTCCATGTGCCGGTCCGCGGTGATCGCCGCGATCCGGCCGACCGCGTGCCGCGAGGCCTCGACCACGACGACGAAGAGCACCGGGATGACGGCGTGCATCCCCATGCCGAGCGGGTCGCCCCAGGAGGCGGCCGCGTTGAACGCGATGGTGGCGACGGTCAGCAGCCAGGCGGTCTGCCGCAGCATCGGGAAGGGGATCCGCAGCCAGGTCAGCACCAGGTCGAGTGCGAGGAGGACGACGATGCCGGCGTCCACGCCTATCGGGAAGGCGTAGGAGAACGCACCGAAGCCCTTCTCCTGGGCCAGATCGCGCACCGCGTTGTACGAACCGGCGAAACCGATGCCCGAGATGATGCAGGCACCGGCCGCGACCAGGCCGAGCAGGCCCCGATGGGCCTTGGTGAGCGTTGGGCGTGCCATTACGTCTATCAACCCCTGGATGTCGGCTGCTGCCGTACTGCCACGGCTGCCGGGTCCCGCTGGTCGGGCCGCCGGACGGCTGAGCAACCTCCGGGCTCGGCCCACCGGAGTTTACTCGTACACGTGTTTAAGCGTTCCCACAGCCTGGGGTGTCACAGTGCGTAGGCCCGGCCACGGCCTCCGGCACCGCGCGGAGCTGCGCCGGAGGCCGATCGGACCGTCAGCGGGTCTGCCCCGCCGTGCCGTTGAGGTAGGTCAGTACGGCCAGCACCCGGCGGTTGGCGTCCTCGTCGGGGGCGAGTTCGAGCTTGCTGAAGATGTTGGCGATGTGCTTGGCCACCGCACCGTCGCTCACCGAGAGCCGGGCGGCGATCGCCGAGTTGGAACAGCCCTCGGCCATCAGCTCCAGCACCTCGCGCTCGCGCGGGGACAGCCGCAGCAGCGGACCGGGCCGGCGCGAGGTGGTCTGCATCAGCTTGGCGATCACGTCCGGGTCCATCGCCGTCCCGCCCGCCGCCACCCGGCGGACCGCGTCGATGAACTGCCCGGCGTTGAACACCCGGTCCTTCAGCAAGTAGCCGATCCCCCCGGTTCCGTCGGCCAGCAACTCCCGCGCGTAGAGCTGCTGGACGTGCTGCGACAGCACCAGCACCGGCAGACCCTGGATCTCCCGCCGTGCCTTGAGCGCGGCCTGCAGGCCCTCGTCGGTGAGCGTCGGGGGCAGCCGGACGTCGACCACGGCCACGTCCGGGCGGTGGGTCAGCAGCGCCTCCAACAGCTCGGGACCGGTCTCCACCGCCGCGGCGATGGTGAAGCCGTGCGCTTCCAGCAGCCGGATCAGGCCTTCGCGAAGGAGGTAGAGGTCCTCGGCGAGGACAACTCGCACGGCAACTCCAAGGTGATGGTGGTGGGTCCGCCCGACGTGCTGTCGATGGAGAGGACACCGTCGAAGGTACCCAATCGCTTCTCGATCCCGCGCAGTCCGGTCCCCCGCGAAGGGTCCGCCACCCCCACGCCGTCGTCCGTCACCGTGACCCGCAGGAAGCCGGCCCGGTGGAGGATGTCCACCCACACCTGCTCCGCCTCGGAGTGCTTGGCGGCGTTGGCCAGCAGCTCGCAGATGCTGAAGTACACGGCGGCCTCCACCGGGGCCGGCGGCCGGTCCGGCAGGCTCACGCACACCTCGGTCGGGAGCGCGCTGTCCAGCGCCAGGGCCCGGACGGCGTCGCCCAGTCCGCGCTCGGCGAGCACCGGCGGGTGGATGCCGCGCACCAGGTCCCGCAGCTCCTGCAGGGCCCGGGCCGAGGACTGGCGGGCCTCGGCGAGGAGCTCCCGGGCGGCGTCCTGGTCGGTGTCCATCAGGTGCTCGATGGTGCCCAACGTCATCCCGATCGCCACCAGTCGCGCCTGGGCGCCGTCGTGCAGGTCCCGCTCGATCCGCCGCAGCTCGGCCGCCTGGCTGCCCACCGCGTCCGCCCGCGTCTCGGTCAACTCGGCCACCCGCCTGGTCAGCTGGGCGTGCGTCGCCCGGCCGTCCTGGTCCAGCACCCGACGGGCCGCCTCCACGTACACCCGCACCGCGAACGGTGCCACGAGTACGCCGACGACGATCACGGCGGCCCCGAGTCCGGTGCTCAGCAGGACGGACATCATCCGGCCGTTCAACGGGCCGACCCCGTCCGCCGGCACCGGCCCCGACAGGATGCAGGCGGCGCCCGTCCCGAGCAGCACGGCCACCGGTCCGACCAGCGCCGCGACGAGGAACGGGTTCACCAGCATCCAGAGCAGCTCGGCGCGGGTGGTCCGGTCCCGCAGGCCCCAGTGGACGACCTGTGCGTACTTCGCCACCGTCCGCGAGCGGTGGTAGGTGTAGCCCGTCCACCAGTGCCCGCGACCGTCCAACTCCAGCTCCGGACAAGGCTCGTAGGTGGCCGGCAACCGTATGCCGAACCACCGCTCCAGCTGGCCACGGGTGCGGTCGGCGACGCCGCGGACGAGGAAGGCCGCCACCACCGAACCGACGAACGCCGCCACCAGCAGCGCGGCGAAGATCTCCGGGGAGTAGTTCTGGAGGATCTGGGCCGCGATCACCCCCGAGGTCACCGCTGCCCCTATCGGCAGGACGAACCCCGGCACCGCGGCCAGCAGCACCACGACCAGTCGTGTCAGGCCCTCACCGCCGGCCGCGAAGGCGGCCCGGGCCTGCGCACGCACGGACGGGCCGCTCGTACGAGTCACTGTTGTCACGGGAAGCTCCTGATGCCGGTACCGATCGTCCTCCATCAGTCTTCACGAACCGGTCTGCACCCACACTGGCCATGGCACCCCAATTCCGGGGTGGTGCTAGGACCACCTTCTGGTGGACGAAGTGACACCAGCGGGTGGGATGATCCGGAAATGCGAAGAACCCCCAGCCCGGTTTCCCCGGCTGGGGGTTCTTCTGAAGAATTGTTCGGCGGCGTCCTACTCTCCCACAGGGTCCCCCCTGCAGTACCATCGGCGCTGTAAGGCTTAGCTTCCGGGTTCGGAATGTAACC
>NZ_JBEXJK010000041.1:0-34176 GCF_040609095.1 Kitasatospora sp. NPDC004799 | reverse complement strand
GAGGGCCCGGAGAAGTCCGACACCGTCGCGGAGTCCGAGGCCGACCACTGCCGGATCAGCGTCACCACCGTGCTCAAGGCCGGACAGCGGCTGCGGCTGGCCAAGTTCATCGCGTACGGCTGGTCCGGCACCCGCTCGCTGCCCGCCGTCCGGGACCAGGTGGAGGCGGCGCTGACCGCCGCCCGGTACACCGGCTGGGACGGGCTGGTCGCCGAACAGGCCGAATTCCTCCGGGAGTTCTGGGAGACCAGCGACATCGAGATCGAGGGCGACGTCGAACTCCAGCAGGCCGTCCGGTTCGCCGTCTTCCACGTCCTGCAGGCCGGCGCCCGCAGCGAGGAGCGGGCCATCCCCGCCAAGGGGCTGACCGGGCCCGGCTACGACGGGCACAGCTTCTGGGACACCGAGACCTTCGTCCTGCCGGTGCTCACCTACTGCCTGCCCGCCGCCGTCAACCAGGCGCTGCGCTGGCGGCACACCACACTGCCGCTGGCCCGCGAGCGCGCGGTCCAACTCGGCCTGCCCGGCGCGGTGTTCCCGTGGCGGACGATCCGCGGCGAGGAGTGCTCCGGGTACTGGCCGGCCGGCACCGCGGCCTTCCACATCGGCGCCGACATCGCCGCCGCCGTCGCCCGCTACGTCCGGGCCACCGGGGACGCCGAGTTCGAGCGCGAGTACGGGCTCGAACTGCTCGTCGAGACGGCCCGGATGTGGCGCTCGCTCGGCCACCACGACGTGGCCGGGAGGTTCCGCATCGAGGGCGTCACCGGCCCCGACGAGTACAGCGCCGTCGCGGACAACAACGTCTTCACCAACCTGATGGCGCAGAGCAACCTGCGGGCCGCCGCCGAGGCCGCCGTCCGCCACCCGCACGAGGCCGGGCTGCTCGGCGTGGACACCGAGGAGACCGCCGCCTGGCGCGATGCGGCCACCGCGATGTACATCCCGTACGACGAGGACCTCGGCGTCCACCCGCAGGCCGACGGCTTCACCCACCACCAGGTCTGGGACTTCGAGCACACCCCGCCGGCGAACTACCCGCTGCTGCTGCACTACCCGTACTTCGACCTGTACCGCAAGCAGGTGGTCAAGCAGGCCGACCTGGTGCTCGCCATGCAGGTCCGCGGCGACGCCTTCACCGACGAGCAGAAGGCCCGCAACTTCGCCTACTACGAGCGGCTGACCGTCCGGGACTCCTCGCTCTCCGCCTGCACCCAGGCGGTCATCGCCGCCGAGGTCGGCCAGCTCGACCTCGCCTACGACTACACGGCGGAGGCGGCGCTGATGGACCTGCACGACCTCGGCGGCAACACCCGCGACGGCCTGCACATGGCCTCGCTCGCCGGGGCCTGCATCGCCCTGGTGGCCGGCTTCGGCGGGCTGCGCGACCACAGCGAGACGCTCTCGTTCCGGCCCCGGCTGCCGTCCGGGCTGATGCGGCTGGGCTTCTCGCTGCTGGTGCGCGGGCACCTGCTCAGGGTCGAGATCACCCACGAGCGGACGACGTACACGCTGCGCCGCGGCGAGGTCCTCCAACTGCGGCACGACGGCGAGGCGGTGGAGGTCAAGTCGGGCGCCCCGGTCGTCCTGCCGACCGCCGTCCCGCCCGCCCAGGAGCGGGTCGCCCAGCCCCCGGGCCGCGAACCCGCCCGCCGCCAGCCCCAGGCCGGCCTCGCGGCGGGCAAGCTCGGGCAGCAGGACCACCTGGCGGCGGAGTAGGCCCGGCCGCCCTGCCCCCGTCACTCCTTCGGCCCACCCCGGCTGCGCCCGCCGCCTCCCCGTCGGAGGGTGCAGGTGTCCCCCGCCGACCGAAGGAGCGCAGCCGTGCCGAGCGTGGCCGAACAGATGGTGGAGGTGCTCCGGCAGGCCGGGGTGGAGCGGGTCTACGGCGTCGTCGGCGACAGCCTCAACCCGGTGGTGGACGCGATCCGCCGGGCCGACGGCATCGGCTGGGTGCACGTGCGCAACGAGGAGGCCGGCGCCTTCGCGGCCGCCGCCGAGGCCGAGCTCTCCGGCCGGCTCGCGGTCTGCGCCGGCTCCTGCGGCCCCGGCAACACCCACCTGATCCAGGGCCTCTACGACGCCCAGCGCAGCGGCCTGCCGGTGCTCGCGCTCGCCTCGCACATCCCGTCCGGGCAGATCGGCACCGGCTTCTTCCAGGAGACCCACCCCGAGCGGGTGTTCACCGACTGCAGCAACTGGTGCGAGATGCTCTCCACCCCCGCCCAGCTGCCCCGGCTGCTGCGGGTCGCCGTCCAGCACGCGCTCGGCTCGCACGGCGTCTCGGTGCTCGCCTTCCCCGGGGACGTCGCCGCGCTCCCCGCCGCCGCGCCCACCGGCACCAGCCACTTCCTCACCGAGCAGGCGGTGGCCGCGCCGCCGTGGTCCCAGGTGCAGGAGCTGGCCCGGCTGCTCAACGCGGCCCGCAAGGTGGTCCTGTTCTGCGGCGCGGGGGTGCGGGCGGCGCACGCCGAGGTGATGGCGGCCGCGCAGGCGCTGAACGCGCCGGTCGGCCACTCCCTGCGCGGCAAGGAGTGGATCCAGTTCGACAACCCGTATCGGACCTATGTGCGTACGTTACCGCCCCTCGGTCGGCTGCGTAGTCCGGGGCGTAGGACAGCCTCCGTCTGACGCCACCAGCACGTCAGACGGAGGCTGCGCCCGCTGCGCTCGGCGTGCCTTCCCCGGCAGCGGGATTCAGGGGCCCGGCCACCTCAAGGGGGGTGTGAGGCAGCCGGGCCGGTTGGGGGTTAGGGCAGGGCGTTGGCGGGGTCGTCCAGCCAGGGGCGGTGTTCGCCGGAGACGGTCACGGTCATGCCGAGCCGGGTGAGGCCGGGCTTGTCGTTGCGGACCCACCAGTCGTACGCCGCCGTAACCTCGTCCCACAGGTTGCGCGGGCCGGACTGCGACACCGCGTGTTGCCCGTCCCAGTCGGCGAATCGGCAATGGGCGTAGGACACGCCGTCCCAGATTTCAGTCCGGCCCGTGCCGAACCGGTCGTAGCCAGCCCACACGTTCTGACGGAACAGGTCCGGGATTCGCAGACCGATCGCGAAGGCCGCGTGGGTCTGCTCGGCCACGTCGGCGGGGTCGATGCCGGACGCGCTGCGCCGGATGTCCTCGATGTCGAAGTCGCCACTGTCGGGGTGCTGGTCGCGCACCCACATGAACGACACGTCCTCGACGAACGGGCCGCTCGCCGACTGCCCGTCCTCGGCCACCGTGAGGCGCAGCAGCGCGCCGTTGCAGAACGGCGTGCCGTAGGGCACCAGGATGACCCCGCCGGGGGCTGTCTGCTCGATGATCGACGACGGCAACCGCTGGACGGCCGCCGTGAAGTGCACCCGGTCGAACGGAGCGCCCTTGGGGTGGCCCAGCGTGCCGTCACCCGCGATGACCGTAGGCCGCAGGTCGGCGGCGTACAGGCGGTAGCGGGCCTGGCTGGCAAGGTCCGGGTCCACTTCGACGCTGGTCACGTTATCGGCGCCGATCTGGCGGGAGAGAAGGCCCGCCGTCCAGCCGGTTCCGGTGCCCACTTCCAGGACCCGCATACCCTCGGCCACGTCCAGGTGCCGGAGCATCTGGGCGACCACGGTGGGCATGGAGCTGGACGACGACGGGGTTTCGGTCTTGTCGTAGACCTGTGTCACGAGAGCCAGGTCCGAGGTAACCAACTCGGCCCAGTTATCGGGCTGTTCGGTGCGGTCGACCCACTTACCCTCTGACAGGATCCGGTTCGGGGTGAACAGGTCGCGCGGGGTGGTGCGGAACGTCTTCTCCCAGTCGGCCGACAGCGCCCCGGATTCCCGGAGTGCGTCGGTCAGCCTGTCCCACGTCATGGCTTCCCTTACGGCTTGGACGGCTTGGGCAGGTTGGTGGGCGGCGCGTCCCGCTGGCCGTCGTGCGGCGCGGTGTCGGGCTTGCCGGAGTGGCCCCCGCCGCTGCCCCCACCGGCCTTGCCGGGGCCGTCTCCGCCCGATCCTCCACCGTGTTTTCCCATGTGTGTTCCCTCCTGTGGGTGAGTTCTGGTGAGCCCCAATGGGGCGGCTCCGTCCGCGAGTTGGGGCGGAGCCTTCCCCTCGGGGATTTCAGCCGGCGGCCGGGGTCGCGGGGGTGTCCGGCGGCATCGGGCCGGGCGGGCGCTCGGTCGGCGTGTTGCGCATACTGGTGTCTCCTCACAGCGAGGCGGTACCGGGTCGCCGGTTGGCATCCGGGCCGTTCGGTGTTGCGGAACCCGCTCCGGTCGGCTGCCTGCCAGGGATGACGGCCGGGGCGGGAGTCAATTGGGGGCCTCTCAGCGCCTCGGGTGGTTGGCTTCCCGGACTCGGGCCAGCAGCACTGCCCGGCGCTGCCGCTCCTCCGGGGTCAGGGGCACCTCGGAGTGCTCCTCCGGCGTGAGGACCGGCCGGGGCTCTGCGGGCCGCTCACGGGGCCACGGGTGGGCGTGCAGCCACTCAAACGGGTCCACCGGCTCAGCGCCCCCAGGGGGGTCCTGTGCGGCCGCCTGCCGGTCGCCCTGGTCGCTACGCATCCGGGTCCACCTCCGGCGGGTTCAGGCACTCCCCGTCGTCAGCGTGCTGCTGCCGCCACCGGCCCAGGTGCCGGGCAATGGTGGGGGTCTCGTCGGCCGGGTACTGCGCCTCAATCCCGTCGAAGTACGCGCACCCCGGACACTTCGCGCGGACGGACCGTGCGGGGGCCTCAGGAAGCGTCGTCACGGCACGCACCCCTTGGTGCACTCCGCTACGTGCTTGTCCCGGAGCTTCTGAATGTCGCGCATGGCGTCCATGTCCTGAAGCTCTGCGGGGGCCTCAGCGAACACGGCGGCCATGCGGTCGAACGATCGGCCCACGGGACACGCTGCGGGGGCCCCGGGGCCCGCGCCTGGCAGCATCACGCGGCCCCCTTGTCGGGGCAGGTGTCCGCGCCGCAGGTGCACAACGGCCAGTCCTTCGGGATGCCCCGTCCCATGGCCTTGGCGGCGTATGCCGGGTCGTAGTCGGCCAGCGCATCCCCGGCAGGGGCGCGCTTCCGCTGCTCCGCCCGGTACTCCTCGCGGGTCTTGATCTTGCGGGCGTTGGTGCTCACCGCCATACGGGCCACTCCCTCGGCGTTGCCGGAACCGATGGCAACACGCTAGGAAGTCAAGCAAGTTGGGAGCCACGAAATTCTACGAGATTGCACGCCATCACCCGAGAGCATCAATGGCGGCTGTGATCAGCGCGCGTGCCTTCGGGCCATAAGCCGCCATGTCAGCCAGCGTCGCGAAGGTGTCGGCGTACATCGCCACCTCGCTGGGCTGCGTCAGGGTGAGATGCCCGGAGACCAGCTCGACGTTCACCTGAGCCGTATCGAAGATCCAGAACCCTTCGACTGGCATCCGGGTACGGTGCAGCCGGGCGGGGACGATCCCAACGCTGACGTTGGGCAGCGTGCCCACGGTGATCAGCCGCTCAAGCTGTTCGACCTGGGTATCAGCGTCGCCGAGCCCGTTGCGAAGTACGGACTCCTCAAGCAGGAATGCGAAGCGTCGTTGCCCCTCGCGGAGCACGCGTTGCCGTTCCATCCGTACGGCCACGGCATCGGCCACATCGTCGACCGTTACGCGCCTCTGCTGGACGGCGCGCAATACGTCCTCGGTGTAGCTGTGCGTCTGGAGAAGTCCGGGCACAAGCCACGACGAGTAGGCCCGGAACCAGTGGGTTCGTTCGAACAGAGGTAGAACGGCCTGCTGCGCCCTTCTCAGCCCTGCGCGCTCCATGCGGCGCCATTCGACCCACATGCCTTCCACGGCTCGCAGGGAGGCGACCAGATCCGCCGTTTCTTCCTCCCGGCCGCAGGCACTGCACCACGCGTGGAGGTCATCAGCGGACGGGGAGGTCTTGCCGGTGGAGATCCGGGACACCTTGGACGGGTGCCAGCCGCACAGCACCGCCAGTTGCTTGCCGTCCAACCCGGCGTCCTTGCACATCTCCCGGAGGCGATCTGCAAGGACTTGCCGGGCGGCTTGGACGTGAGACGATCCAGAAACGGACATGGTGGGTCAGGCCAGCTTGTATTCCTCGTGCGGGGTAGCCCGTTCCCACACGGCCTCAAAGGCGGCTTTGACCATGTTCACGACGGCCGGTTCGGTTCGCCATTCCCGGTCCACGACTTCCCCGACCCCGGAGAAGTACGTGAACAGCACGGCCGACCCGTCGAACATCCACAGGTCCGTTCCCGGCAGTGCGATGTCGGCAGCTTTCCGCCGGGGCAACCATCGGACCAGCTCACCCGCTGCGACGTTGGCGAACGTGAGGTCGTGCTCGTACCGGATGTAGTCCGTCACCGGCTCCGAGACGATCCGGGCGCGCCGCATGACCACTCCACGCCCGATGGTCTCGGCCGCTAGGTCGGCCCAAGATCCCCACCAGTCAGGCAAGTTCGCCGGATCATTGTCATACCGGTGACCCGCCCGCCAACGAGCGAACTCCGGATCGTCGGGCGTGTAGCTGTCACGCATCTCCAGGTGCACGGCGGAGCGCTGCGCCCTGGCCAAGCCCTCACGTACGGGGTACTTCACCGGTTCCGCCCTCCGGTCGCGGGATGTACTTCAGCATCACGGCCGGAAGCCGGATGATCGTCTCGTGTCCGGGAACGTCCGTGCTGTGACCGGGAATTGACCCGATCTCCTGACACGCCTTCACCTCTTCCTCGGTGGCCTTGTAGGACTGGATCAGGAGATCGCCGGTGTCCTCGTCCAGCCAGATCGTCGGCGAGTCGTCGACGGGGGTGTTCGGAATGATCCCGAGGAAACGCAACCTCATGACATCTCCCTGTGTCGAGCCGATTGCAGTCAGTTGCACGACTATCGCCCCGTCAGTCGATCAGCACAAGAGGGCGTCAGGGCAAACGGCGAAATGCCCCCGCCGGACCCGGTGAGGGGGCCGACGGGGGCATGGGGCCGCTCAGCGGTCCCGGTAGGGCTTCCGGCGCCACAGCCCACGAGCGTCTTGCCAGAGACCGGCGGTGGCCGGTGGCAGGCACCTTCGGGCGTCGCGCGGGCCGGTCCGGTGGGCGTCGCCTGCGCGAGTGCTGGCGAACGTCTCGTGACATGCCGAACAGTGCTCAGCGCGCAAGCCGGACCACTCCCGGCCGCATGGCGGGTGGATGATCTTCAAGGGTGCCTTTCGGTGGATTGCGAAACTCGAATTTGAGGGCTTCAAATCGCACGGCTGGCCCATCTGCCCAACCCCCACCCGAAAACCCGCCCATAGTCCGCCGTGGCAGCGATTTAAGGGTGTTCTGGTGGTTGGTCTCCCTCGCGTGCGCGCGCCCACGTGCACCCGTATGTGCATACGCGCGTTGCGCCCGCTGTTCCCGGGCAACGAAATGGCATCCCGCCTAGGCGTTTCATGGAGAAGTCGGATTCACCCGAAAGCCCCAGACCCGTACACGGGCCGATTCCTGCTAAGGCGCTGCGGTAAAGAGATAGGGGGAGGGGGTCACCCCCCAGGAGTGGGATGACTCTGGGGCCCACGCGTGGCAAGCATGCCCTTTCGGCGAAGGCGGTAAGCCTTTGCCTTATGAGCATCGGAGCAAAAAGACCGCGCCCTTCCCATTCCAGTCCAGCCAGCTTCATTAAAGCAGTCGGGAAGCTGGCACATGGCGGACCAGCGCGCGTCTTCCTCCTCCTCTTTCTGTCCGGCCCGAAATTCAATGCAGTCAGCACAGAAGACCCCATGCTGATTTCTAAATTCAGGATGACTCTGTCCACAGCGCGAACAAGGTTCCCGATTCTCGCGCCTATTCGGCTGTGCAGCCCGGTAGTCGGCCTGCTTGCATGCGGCGCTGCAATATCGCTTGTTACTCCTGCCTTTAAGGGACTTCTCGCACCAGTTGCAGGCGTGGCCAATGGTCAGCACTTTGAGCGCTCCACTTGATAACGGTCATTGACATCTCTCCTTTTTAAGTTCCGATGTTCAGTTGTAGGAAAGGGGGCCCGACCAATCGATCGAGCCCCCGACTACCTCAGCGCCGTGCGCTTCCCAGTTCGAAATGCGCTGGCTCTACGCACCTTTTGTCGTAGCACGTACGCCGCAATTCGTCGGCAGCAGTTAGCGGCCGGTGGAGAACACGGTAGATTGCTCGGTGTGCAAGCTCCCGCTTCGTGTGGCCGCGCACCTGATACTGGACGGTGGCTCGGCCCTTGCGATCCAGCTTTGCCGAGATGAGGCAGCCGGTAGCTTGGTTTCGAGTGGCACGATTCAGCGCGCGCAGAGCGATTTCCCGATCGGTCAGCTCATGAGTCATCGGTTCCACGGCTCCATGTCGTTAATGGGAGAGGACGGGCCGGCCGCCGGGTCGAATTCGGCGTCAGGGTCGGAATTCGGGTCCAGTCGGCCCGGAAGTCCACCCCATGTGTTCCCCTCAAATACCAGCCGGTCAGTCAGAATGCGATCCAGCGCGATTCGGTCAGCGTTCCAGTTAATGCCCCCGCGCGGTGCCATAAAGCGCCACTGCCGCTCGTTCGCGTTCCACGGGTTACCAAGGTCCGCATCAAGGTCCTCAACCGTGTCCGCTAGGGTCGCCAACTCGTCTATGAGACAGGCCAGTTGGGTCGCTGCAACCACAGCGGCAGCGCGCTTCTCCTCGGCCAGGCCGGTCACGTCGGCGCGCCAGTCGGCACGCACGGAAATCGCCGCAGCACGAACAGCCGTGGCCGCTTCGGCCGCAAGCTCATAAGCCGCCATCTGCACCCGCTGAGCCTCCGCAAGACGCGTCTCCAGCGGGCCCCGGTTGGTCGGCTTAGGCAGCGGCTTTCCCTGTGCGAGTGCCACCTTTACGGCAAGCTGGTCCCGGCCCTCTGCCTTTGCTAGGTCAGCCTCGGCGAAGGACACAGCCTCATCGGCGTCCGCGCGCTTGCGCAGCATCTCCTCGAAGCGGTCGAGGGCATTCTTTACGCTTTCCGGAGTGCAAGTGTACGTGTATCGCGGAACCTCTCGGGATGCCCGATCGTACAGTGAATTAAGGCGAGTGGATCGGGCATCGGGGGAAACGTGGGACACAGTCAGGCTCCTTGTCGGTAGGAATTTCACGAGAATCGGCTCAACGGCTCAGCGTTAGCTCGCGAATCGGCGCTGAAGAATTAGAGCGGCGAGCTTTGCCGGATCGATTTCTCCATTTCCGGTGATTTGCTCGGCGGCGCCGCCGCCCTTAACGAGTGGCGTAGGCGCCTTTTCGAGAGGTGAACGGAAGTGCTCGGCGAGCTTTCGAGCGTCCGCCGTGATCTCCTCGGCATTGGTGCCGGTAAGGCGATTGCGCAGCGTCTCCGGAATCGAGAACTGAGCGCCGATGTGCTGGCGAAGAGTCGAGAGGTCGGCCGCCGGCTGCGGGTGCTTACTCTCTTGTTTCCGCGCATTGGCGGCATTTTCCGCCTCGACTTCGGCGCGGGCATTGTTGATGTGCTTGGCGATTTCGGATCGTCGGTCCATTAGTCGACTCCTAGTCGGATTTGGGTACAAAAAATGGCCCCGCATCACGGGTGCTGCACATCCATCGGTCTCCGACCTGACCGTTGGGAAAGCAGCACCCGCAATACGGGGCCTACCGGCAAGAAGGCCGTTGGGCCTCTGCCGGGGTCCACTATTCAGTTGATCAATTGTTGGGGCGCGTCGGTACGCTCCCGGGCCGTTGGTTCGCTGGGCTGACGTTCAGCTCCTGTCCGGCCTAGTGTTGCAAAGGGTCTCCCTCTAAGGGAGATACCGGGGAAGGTTAAGAAGCAACCCGGCAGAGGGATCAATGGGGGACGGTAAGGGCCGTCTCCGAAGGGATCTACGGCGGCCGGTGAACGGCTCCCTCGACGGCATCAACGCGGACCGACTAACGCTGCCAACCTTGCGAGCCCCTGCCCGGCCCGTTGAGCGCCACACGGGGCCGTGGAGAGACCCGCACAGCCGATCGGTCGTTACAGGTTCTTTGGGGCCGTCCATGGCGGCTGGCGCGGCGTTGGCGACGCAGCAGGTGGCGGCAAGGCCCGGGTTCGTCACGAAACTGCGTGGAGGTGTTACGGCGCTCGTATTTCACCTACAGGGGATGAGAGGTAGTGCTACATGTAGTTCTAACTATGTAACAAACCCTAAGAGATTCGTGACAAACATCGTTTGACCTGGGGTTACGCCCCTAGCGCTGCGAGGCGCACCTACATAGAGGGACCTGAAACAAGAAAAAGCCCCGCCCGGCCCACACGGGCCAGACGGGGCAAAGGGAGCACTTACGCCAACTGCTCCTCGCGCTCAACGGCAGCCAGCGTCTCAGCTTCCGGGTCGGCGAACTCCCCGATGCTGAACGACAGGCGGCTAGTCACGTCCCGACTTCCACGGGTCGTTTCTCCCACCTCAATTCGGGCTCCTACCTGCCGGAGGAGGTCCCGCTTGCCTTCCGTGTCCTCGCTGTGCCACAGCTTCGAGTATGTCTCACCGGTGGCGATGACCTCCGTCCTCGGCGGGATGACCGGTTCGGCGGAAAGCCTGTCGAGGCGGTCCGAACGGGACTGGAGCTGTCGAGCAACGGCCGCAGCGGCGGTCCCACGCAGTCCGACCAATTGGCCGGACAATTCCTCCACGTCCGCCGCTAGTTCCTCGATCTCGGCAGTGTGGTCCTGGCCCGGTATCACGATGATTTGGAACACTTCCTTTTCGCCGAACAGTGCAAGGAATTGCTCCTCCGCGTAGCGATCGACGGCGTCGGCGATCACATACGCGGGCTTGCGGCAGACCCGGCCATGAGCCCTTGCCGCGCATCGGTACTGGCGCTTCGGCTCCTTTCGGTTCGGACCCGGGGAGAGCCAGCCCTGATACAGGCGACCGCCGCAGACCCCGCAATGGAGGACCCCTAGGAGCGGGTGCGCATCGGACCGCCTCTCGGGGGCGGTTCCGGAGGTCTGGTCGAGCTTGGCTTGCAGCCGGTGGAACTTCTCAACGGGAATCAGTGCATCGCCCCGGAGCACGTATTCGCCGTTCTCATCCCGCACGACTTTGCCGTTGTGCGTGAACCGGCCGATCAAGTGCTGATTCCTGAGATAGTCGGTGACCATTCCGGGATTCCAGCGTGCGTCAGGATCAATCTCTCGCCCGGCGAGCTTGCGCCGGTGGTTTGCCGGGGTCACGGCGGGATGATTCTCGTTCACCCAATCGGATATTGCGTGGCGGCTCTTGTCGTTGAGTGCCATATCCACCATGTGGTTGCCGATTTCTGCGGTGTTCCACAGGAAATCGTCCGTGTCGTCGTTGAGCCCAAGCCACCACCCTTCGTCCTCGGTCGGGTGAGGGACTGGCCTGGCGTGGAAGGGGACGGGGCCGCCGGACCAACGCCCGACCGAGCGCAGGAACTCGGACGCGCCGGTGGTGCGTTCCTTGATGGCCTCTGCCTCCATCTGAGCGGCGAAGGCGAGGACCATCATGATCAGCTCGGACATTGGGGAGCCGAAGTCCAGTTCAAGCCGGGCGCTCCCGGGCCCCTCGGCGAAGATGAGCCGCTTCTTGTGGTCCTTGGCCCACTGGCCAAGCTGGGCCATGTCCGCCATCTTGCGGACGGCACGATCCAGTCGCCACCACGCGATCACGTCGTACTCGTCGGGGCGCTGCATCCACTCGCCCAGCTCCGGCCGCTCGTGTGGCGGAACCTTGGAAGCCGACACGTCCATGTCGCGGGCCCACCCGACGACGTGTCCGCCGATGTCGGCGGCCACGCGCTCTACCGCTGCCTCCTGGCGCTCCGGGGAAGTGCTGTTGTCCCGGTACCGGCTGAGTCGGGTAGCCCCGAGGACGCGCGGTCCCCTCTGTGCAGGTATCACTCTGTGCTCTTGCCTTT
Organism: Kitasatospora sp. NPDC004799; assembly: GCF_040609095.1. Lineage (NCBI taxonomy): Bacteria > Bacillati > Actinomycetota > Actinomycetes > Kitasatosporales > Streptomycetaceae > Kitasatospora > Kitasatospora sp. NPDC004799. The sequence continues at coordinate 22,326 of NZ_JBEXJK010000041.1, read as the reverse complement.
CTCGTACGTACGCACGTTAGCCCGGTACGACAACCCGTACGACGTCGGCATGAGCGGCCTGCTCGGCTACGGGGCCTGCCACGAGGCGCTGCACTCCGCCGACCTGGTGCTGCTGCTCGGCACCGACTTCCCGTACGACTCCTTCCTGCCGCAGGCGCACACCGTCCAGGTGGACCACGACGCCACCCGGCTCGGCCGCCGCACCGCCCTGGAGCTGGCCGTCCACGGCGACGTGGCCGCCACCCTGCGGGCGGTGCTGCCGCTGCTGGACGCCAAGACCGACCGCGCCTTCCTGGACGGCATGCTGCGCAAGCACTGCCGGGCGCTGGAGGACGTGATCGGCGCGTACACCCGGGACATCGAGAAGCACCTGCCGATCCACCCCGAGTACGTCGCCTCGGTGCTGGACGAGGTGGCCGCCGAGGACGCGGTGTTCACCGTGGACACCGGCATGAACAACGTCTGGGCCGCCCGCTACCTCCAGCCCAACGGCCGCCGCCGGGTGATCGGCTCCTTCCTGCACGGCTCGATGGCCAACGCCCTCCCGCACGCGATCGGCGCCCAGCTCGCCTGCCCGGGGCGGCAGGTGGTCGCGATGGCGGGCGACGGCGGGATCGGCATGCTGCTCGGCGAGCTGCTCACGGTGGCCAAGCACCGGCTGCCGGTGAAGACGGTGGTGTTCAACAACGGCGCGCTCGGCATGATCAAGCTGGAGATGCTGGTCTCCGGCTACCCGGAGTCCGAGATCGACAACGGGGACGTGGACTACGCGGGGATCGCCCGGGCGATGGGCATCCAGGCCAAGCGGGTGACCGAGCCGGCCCGGGTCCGGGAGGTGCTGGCGGAGGCGCTGGAACGGCCGGGGCCGGCCCTGGTGGACGTGGTCACCGACCCCAACGCGCTGTCCATCCCGCCGCACATCACCGCCGCCCAGCTGAAGGGCTTCGCGCTGGCGGCGGGCCGGACGGTGCTCTCGGGCGGCGTCGGGCGCATGATCGACCTGGCCCGGAGCAACCTGCGGAACATCCCGCGGCCGTGAGCGGGGGCCTCCGAAGCGGGGCACTGCCCGCGGGCTTTGCCTCTGGGGCAAATTTCTTGCCCGTCCGGCACGCCGGGTGTCCACTGGACACATGACCAGCAGCTCCACCGGTGCCCCCGCCACGGGCGAACAGCTCGACGACCAGGAGGTCGCCGGCCTCGCCGCGCGCCTGCGTGAGCACCGGCTCAGCAGCCGCCTCACCCTGGAGGTGGCCGCCGGGCGGGTCGGGCTCTCCCCAGCCTATCTGTCCCGGCTGGAGACCGGCCGCCGGCAGCCCTCGCTGCCCGTGCTGCTCGGCCTCGCCCGCGCGTACGGGACCTCGGTCTCCGGGCTGCTCGGCGAGACCCTGGCCGAGCCGGACCCGATCGTCCGCGGCGGCGCCATCGAGCCCGGCCGGGCCGGTGGCTGGGGCTACCGCCGGGCCGGTGCCCCCGGCCGCGCCATGCAGGCGCTGCGGGTGCACGTCCCGCCGGGCGTGCAGGACGCGGTGGTCCGGGTCCACCCGGGCGAGGAGTGGCTGTACGTCCTGAAGGGGGCCCTGCGGGTCACCCTCGGCGACCGCGTCCACCACCTCGGCGTGGGCGACTCCGCCCACTACGACTCGCTCACCCCGCACTGCATCGCCGCGGAGTCGGACAGCGGCGTCGAACTGCTCTTCGTCCACACCCTGTTGCAGAGCCCCGGCGGCGAACTCTGCCTCGGCGGCGGCCCGGCCGCCGTTCACTGACCTGCCGTCAGAACACCCCGGAGGAGATCACCATGGCCGATCCCACCACCACCCTCGCCCCCGACACCCCGGCCGGCCCGAAGACCATGGACGCCGGCAAGTGGGCCAACAAGCGGATCTACCTCCGCCTGCTGATCTACACCGTGGGCTGCCACGCCTTCGCCGGCTTCATCATCCTCCTGTTCACGCTCGGCAGCCGCAACAAGTAGTCCGGGCCTCGGAGCCGCCCCGCGGGCGCGTCCGAGGACCGGCCCGGGACCGTCCGCCCGCCCCCGCCCCCGAGGGAGGCGGGCGGACCTGCGCCCGCTCCCCGCCGTCCGCGCTCACGCCCCGCGCAGCAGCTCGCAGAGCGCCCGCACGGCCGCGGGGAAGGCGTGCTCGGGCGGGGTGGCGTAGCCGACGACCAGGGCGGGCGGGGCGTCGGCGGGGGCCGGGGCGGCGCGGTGCCAGGCGAGGCCGTTGAGGGAGAGGCCGGCCTGCCGGGCGCGGGCCAGCAGCTCGGGCTCGGGGGTGGAGCCGGGCGGCAGCTGGAGGACGGCGTGCAGACCGGCCGCGATGCCGGTGACCCGGACCTGCGGGGCGTGTTCGGCGAGCGCCGCCACCAACCGGTCGCGCCGGCGCCGGTAGTGCAGCCGGCAGCGCCGCACGTGGCGGTCGTACGTGCCGGAGGCGATCAGCTCCGCCAGCGTCAGCTGGTCCAGCACCGGGGACATCGTGTCGGCCAGCGCCTTCAGCCGGGCGACCGGCTCGACCAGCGCGTCCGGCAGGGCCAGCCAGGCCAGCCGCAGGCCCGGCGCCAGGCTCTTCGCGGCCGTCCCGACGTACACCACCCGCTCCGGGTCCAGCGCCTGCATCGCGCCGAGCGGCTGCCGGTCGTAGCGGAACTCGCCGTCGTAGTCGTCCTCGACCACGTACCGGTCCTGCTCCCGCGCCCAGCGCACCGCCTCCGACCGCCGTCCGGCGGCCAGGGCCGCGCCGGTGGGGTACTGGTGGGCCGGGGTGAGCAGGACGGCGCCGGCCCGGCCGTCGAGCCGGTCGACCAGGGCGCCGTCCGCGTCCAGCGGCACCGGGGCGGTGGTGAGCCCGGCGGCCCGGACGATCGCGTGCTGCGGCGGCAGCCCGTACTCCTCGACGGCCAGCGTGCGGGCGCCGCGCTCGCGCAGGGCGGCGCAGAGCAGGCCCAGGCCCTGGGTGACACCGCTGCAGATGAGCAGGTGGTCGGGGTCGGTGCGCACGCCGCGGACCCGGGCCAGGTAGTGGGTGAGCGCCTGCCGCAGCTCGATCCGGCCGAGCGGGCTGCCGTAGTCGAGGACCTCGTGCGGCGCGGTGGCGAGGGCGCGGCGGGCGGCGGCGAGCCAGGCGGTGCGGGGGAAGAGCGAGAGGTCGGGCCGGCCGGCCGTCAGGTTGTGGCGGACGGCCTGCTCCTGCGGCGCCGTCGGGGCGGCGGGCCGTCGGGCCCGGACCGGTTCCGGCACGGCCCGCCGGGCGACGGTGGTGCCGGAGCCCTGCCGGGAGCTGAGCCAGCCCTCCGCGGTGAGCTGGCCGTACGCCTCGACCACGGTGTTGCGGGCGATCCCGAGGTCCTCGCCGAGCGCCCGGGAGGAGGGCAGCCGGGTGCCGGGGGCGAGCCGCCCGTCCTGGACGGCCTCGCGCAGCGCGTCCTCCAGGGCGGCCCGCAGACCGGCGCCGGCCGCCCGCCGCTCGGTGAGGTCCAGGTGCAGGTCGCCGCCGAAGGCGGTCCAGGAGGTGCTCACGGCCCCATTCTCGCCCGCCGGGGGCCGTCCCCGGGCGGGGCCGGAGGGTGTGGGCGGTGCTCATCCCGTCCTCCTCGTCGGTTAGCGTCCGTCAGTGGACCGACGGATCCCGACGCGAGGACGTGACAGGTGAGCGAGGCAATCCCCCAGGCCGGTTCGGCGGAGCTCCGACCGGCCGAACTGGCCCGGCGTTTCGAGGCGGAGCGGCCCCAACTGCGCGCGGTGGCCTACCGGATGCTCGGGTCGATCGCCGAGGCCGAGGACGCCGTCCAGGAGGCCTGGCTGAAGCTGAGCCGCAGCGACGTGGGCCAGGTGCGCAACCTCGGGGCCTGGCTCACCACCGTCGTCGGCCGGGTCTGCCTGGACCAGCTGCGCTCCCGCAGCTCCCGGCGGGAGGAGCCGCTGCCCGAGCAGGAGGGCCGGGTGCGGCTGCCGGACCCGGTGGTCAGCGGGCTGTCGGGGGCGGACCCGGTGCACGGGATCCTGGTCGCGGACTCGGTCGGGATCGCGCTGATGGTCGTCCTGGAGACGCTCTCCCCGGCGGAGCGGCTGGCCTTCGTGCTGCACGACATGTTCGAGGTGCCCTTCGACGGGATCGCCGAGGTGCTCGGGCGCACCGCCGCCTCCACCCGGCAGCTGGCCAGCCGGGCCCGCCGCCGGGTCCAGGGCGCCACCCCGGCCGCGGACTCCGACAACGCCCGCAAGCGCGAGGTGGTGGAGGCCTTCCTGTCCGCCTCCCGGGGCGGGGACTTCGACGCCCTGGTGGCCGTGCTCGACCCGGACGTGGTGGCCCGGGCGGACGGCGGCACGCTGGTGCCGAGCGTGCTGCGCCGCGGTGCGGCGGGCATCGCCTCGCAGGCGATCTCCTTCGCCCGCTTTGCCGCCGACGGCCGGTTGGTCCTGGTCAACGGCTCGCCGGGCGTGGTCTCCTTCGCCGAGGGCCGCCCGCTGTCGGTCATGTCGTTCACCGTCCACGCGGGCCGGATCACCGAGCTGAACATCCTCACCGACCCGACCCGGCTGGCCGCCCTGGGCCTCACGCCCTGACCGGCCCGACGCCTCCGGGCCGGCTTCCCGCAGGCCGGCCCGGGGGCGTTCGGCACGGTTCCGCCACGCGGTGTTCGCCGTCGGTTCGGGCCGTTTCCCGGGCCGCCCCGGCGGCCCCGCGCTACCGTGCCGCCCATGGCGAACTTTGTACTGGTGGCGGGCGCCTGGCTCGGTGCCTGGGCGTGGGACGGGGTCGTGGCGGAGCTGGGCGCGGCCGGGCACGGGGCGTACCCGCTGACGCTCTCCGGGCTCGCGGAGCGGCGCGGCACGCCCGCCGGGCAGCAGGAGCACGTGGCGGACGTCGTCGCCGAGGTGGAGCGGCTGGACCTGCGCGACGTGGTGCTGGTCGGGCACAGCTACGCGGGCATCCCGGTGGGCCGGGCCGCCGAACGGATCGGCGGGCGGCTGGCCGGGCTGGTCCTGGTGGACGCCAACGTGCCGGTGGCGGGGGAGTCGTTCGCCGACCAGCTGCCGGAGCCGGCCGCGCTGCGGGCGGACCTCGCGGCGCACGGGGGCTGGTGGCCGCCGCCGCCGGCGGCGGAGTTCGCCGAGCAGGGGCTGACGGTCGGCCAGATCGCCCGGATCACCGCGGGGGCGACCCCGCACCCGGGCCGCTCGCTGACCGAACCGGCAGTGCCGGCGGGCCCGTTGAGCGCGCTCCCGGCGGTGTACGTGAAGTGCCTGCTGGACTGGCCGGAGCCGCCGCCGGTGGTCGCCGGGCTGGTCGCGGACGGGCACTGGCGGCTGGTGGAGCTCGACACCGGGCACTGGCCGATGTTCTCCCGGCCGGCCGAGCTCGCGCGGGTGCTGGCCGAGGCGGCGCGGCCGGCCCGGAGCGAGGGGTAGCTGCGCGCGAACGCCCTTGGTGTCCCGGGCAGTTCACCGGCCGTACGGCTACCGGGCGCCGGTGCCGAGGTGCTCGACCAGTGCCCTCGCCACGGCGGCCAGGAGGGTGGCGGACGGGACGGCCCGGTGCGCCGCGTCGCAGAGCAGCACGAGCGCGGTCACCGCGGCCGGCGTGCCCAGCAGCGGCAGGGCGACGGTCAGCACGGCGAGCAGGCGGCGGGGGCGGTGCGGGGGGTCCGGGCGGGTCACGGCGGCTCTCCTTCGGGCTCGACCCGCGCCACGATGCCGCCTCCCGCAGCGTCAGGTTCAAGTCCTTTTCCGCCGCCGCCGACCGGTCGCCGCCGCAGACCGGGCTCCGGCGCCGCCGCCCGGCCGCCCGGCCGCCGCCGGTCAGTCCGCGGCCACCCGCCGCCACCCCGGCCCGTCCGCGGCCACCGGCGCGGCCGCGAAGTCGTAGCGCAGCAGCTCCGGCCCGAGCGCGAGCAGCGAGATCGACGAGGAGCCCCAGATCCGCCCGTCGCCGAAGTCCCGCCGCTGGATCAGCGCGGCGTCCGCGTCCGGCGCCAGCCCGTCCCCGGTGACGACCGGCAGCCAGCCGCCCCAGGCCGCCGCGGCCGGCCCCTCGGCGGTCGGCTCGGGCCGGGGCTCGGCGGTGAGCCGGGACCGGAAGTGGGCGGCCCGCGCGGCCATCAGCGCGCGGATCCGCTCGGAGGTGGTCCGGCCGGCCGCCAGGCCCTCCAGCCCGTCGTTGAGCACCACGCTCAGTCCGGCCGGCAGTTCGCGCTCCGCCAGCCGGTGGCCGTCCCAGCTGGACACCCGGGCGCCGTCGGCCCGGGCCAGGACGAGGTGGAACGGGTCGTACGGGGTGAGGTCGAGGTGCCCGATCCCGCCCTCCCGGACGGCGGTGAGCGGTAGTTGGCCGCGGGTGAGCCGGGCGTGGACGGGGGCGAGCGGGCCGAAGCCGTTCAGCAGGCAGGCGGCGGTGTGCCGGCCGGGGTCGACGGCCAGCCAGGTGCCGCCGGCCGCGAGGTCGAGGCCGCCGAGCAGCTCGGGCCGGTCCGGCCAGTGGTGGTCCGGCGGCAGCCAGGCGCGTCCCAGGTACTCGTCCCGGACGGACAGCAGCAGCACCGGGGCGGCAGAGCCCGGCTCGATGCTGACGAACGCCGTGCACACGACCGTGCCCCCTGACCTCGTCCTGTCGGTGATCTCCCGCCGGCGATCTCCTCCAGCGATCCTCGCACGGTCGTTCGTACGCCGGAAGTGGCCCAAGGAACGCGTGGCCGAACGCACCAGGTCGGCAGGCCACCGCGCTCCTAGGCTGGCGGCCATGACGACGAACGCGACGAAGCCCGAGACGGTGGACGGGGCCCCGGTGCCCGCCCCCGAGCAGCGCCTGGTGATGCCCGAGCTCGCCCCCGCCTACTACCAGGCGATGGTCGCCGTGGACCGGGCCTCCCGGGAGGGCGTCGACCCGGTGCTCGCCGAACTGGTCAAGGTGCACGCCTCGATGATCAACGGCTGCGCCTTCTGCATCGACATGCACGCCACCGACGCCCGCAAGCACGGCGAGCGGGACCACCGGCTGCTCGCCCTGCCGGCCTGGCGCGAGACCCCGTTCTTCACCGCCCGCGAGCGCGCCGCCCTAGCCCTGACCGAGTCCGTCACCCTGCTGACCCAGGGCCACGTGCCGGACGCCGTGTACGCGGAGGCCGCCGCCCGGTTCGACGAGACCGAGCTGGCCCAGCTGATCGCGCTGATCGCCACCATCAACGCCTGGAACCGGATCGGCGTGTCCACCCGCATGAGCCCGGCCGCCCGATGAGCGCCGCCGACCTCGCCGACCGGCGGGAGAAGGCCCGGCTGCTGCGGGAGCTGCACCGCCCGGGCGAGCCGCTGGTGCTGGCGAACGCCTGGGACGTGCCGAGCGCCCGGCTGGTGGCCGCCGCCGGGGCGCGGGCGGTGGCGACGGCCAGCGCGAGCGTGTCCTGGTCGCTCGGCAGCGCGGACGGCGGCGGCGCCGACCGCGAGCAGGTGCTGGCCCGGACCGCCCAGGTGGTCCGCGCGGTCGACCTGCCGGTCACCGCGGACCTGGAGGCCGGCTACGCGGACACCGCCGCCGGCGTCGGCGAGACGGTCGCCGCGCTGCTCGCCACCGGTGCCGTCGGGGTGAACCTGGAGGACGAGGGCCGTCCGCCGGCGGAGGCCGCCGAGCGGATCGCGGCCGCCCGGGCCGCGGCGGACGCGGCCGGCGTGCCGCTCTTCGTCAACGCCAGGACCGACGTGTTCCTGCGCGGGATCGGCGCCCCGGAGGGCCGGTTCGACGACGCGGTGCACCGGCTGCGGGCGTACGTCGAGGCGGGCGCCGACGGGGTGTTCGTCCCCGGGGTGGCCGACCCGGAGACCATCGCCGCCCTGGTCGCGGCCGTCCCGGCGCCGCTGAACGTGCTGGCCGGCCCGGGTGCCCCGGCGGTCGCCGCGCTGGCGGAGCTGGGCGTGGCCCGGATCAGCCTGGGCCCGGGCCTGGCCGAGGTGGCGTACGCGGCGGTCCGCCGGGCCGCCGAGGAGGTGTACGGGCACGGCACGTTCACCGCGCTCGCCGAGGGGCTGGGCTACCCGGAGCTCAACCGGCTGTCCGCGGGCTGAGCGACGGGAACCGAGTCGGTTCGCGGACCGTGGGCGGCCGGCCGTTCGGGGGTCGGCCGGCCGCCCACGGGCCGGTCGGGTCAGTTCAGGACCTGCCCGCTGAGCCCCGGGTGGCTCATCTGGTCGGTCCCGATCGCCTCGACCCGGTCGGCGACCTTGCCGACCACCGGGAGCTTGCTCGCGGTCCGCAGGGCGAGGTCGGCGGGGGAGACTTCGAGCCCGTCGGTGAGCCCGCCGGTGACGTCCGGCGAGGCGGCGGTCTGGGTGGTGGCGGAGGCCGCCGGGACGGCGAGGGCGAGGCCCGCCATGGTGAGGGCGGCCAGGGTGGCGAGTTTCTTCATGCCCTGCCGAACGACCCGGACCGCCCTCAGGTAACCGCTCGGCTCAGACCGTCACCCAGAGGGTGCGCACGCCGTTGCTGACGAACGAGGCGATCGGCTCGTTCGTCCGGCCCTCCGCCGGGGCCAGCCCGGGGAAGCGGGTGAACAGGTGCCGCAGCGCCGTCTCGGCCTCCAGCCGGGCGAGCCCGGAGCCGAGGCAGAAGTGCGGGCCGTGGCCGAGCGACAGGTGCTTGGCGGGCTGCCGGGTGAGGTCGAAGCGGTCCGCGTCCGGGTGGTGCCCGGAGTCCCGCCCGGCCGCCGCGTACGAGGCCAGCAGGGCCTCGCCGCGCCGGATCACCACGTCGCCGACCGCGATGTCCTCGGTCGCGTAGCGCAGCGGGAACTGTCCGACCGGGGAGTCGTAGCGCAGCGTCTCCTCGACCACCGCCGACCACGGCTGCTCCCCGTCCAGGACGAGCCGCAGCTGGTCCGGGTGGGCGAGCAGGGCACGGACGGCGTTGGTGATCAGGTTGAGCGTGGTCTCGTGCCCGGCGACCAGCATCAGCAGCAGGGTGCCGACCAGCTCGGCCTCGCTGAGCCGGTCCCCTTCCTCCCGGGCGGCGATCAGGTCGGTGGTCAGGTCGTCGCCGGGCTCGGCCCGCTTGGCCGCCACCACCGAGGCCAGCAGCGCGTTCAGCCCCCGCTGCGCGGCCAGGGCGGCCGCCGGGGTGGCCGAGCTGGAGACCATGGTGTCGGACAGCTCGTGCAGCTCGTCCTGCTGCTCCAGCCCCAGGCCGAGCAGTTCGCCGATCACCTGCATCGGCAGCGGGTAGGCGAAGTGCCGGCGCAGGTCGAACTCGCCCTCCAGCTCCGCGACCTCGTCCAGCAGCGCGATCGCCCGGGCCTCGATCGCGGGCGCCAGGTCGGCGATCCGGCGCGGGGTGAAGGCCTGCGAGACCAGCCCGCGCAGCCGCCGGTGGTTCTCGCCGTCGGCGGTGACCATGCCGGGGACGACCACGAAGTTGAGCAGCGGCCAGCCCTCCGGCAGCCGTCCCTCCCGGAAGGTCGTCCAGAGCCGGGCGTCCTTGCCGACCCGGGGGTCGGCCAGCAGCGACTGGAGGGTCCCGTGGTGGGTCACCGCCCAGACCACCACCCCGCCAGGGAGCTCCACCAGGACCGCGGGGCCGGCCGCGCGGAGTCGGGCGTTCTCGCCGTGCTGGTCGCGGCCGAAGGGGTCGAGTCTGACGGGCTCGGCGCGGGTTCCGGAGTCGGTGACGGTGTCCATGCGGGCCTCTCGGGGGCTGGCGGGCGGGGCGGGGTGAAGGCGCTGTAGAGCACCGGGAGGGCGGTCAGGGCCCGGGACCACGGGGACTGCCGCCAGGTCAACTCACCCGGTGGTACGGCCAGTTGGAGGTCGGGAAGGCGGTGCAGCAGGGTCTCGACGGCGGTCTCGACGATGATCCGGGCCGGGTGCTGGGCCGGGCAGACGTGCCGGCCCGCGCCCCAGGCGAGGTGCGCCCGGTTGCCGCCGAGCGAGCCCTGCGCGGCGGCCGAGACGCCCTGCGCGGCCGGGTCGGCGTTGGCCGCGGCCAGGCCGAGGACGAGCATGTCGCCGGCGCTGATGTACTGGCCGCCGAGCACGGTGTCGCCGGTGGCCCAGCGGCCGGGGAAGTTCTGCGTCGGCGGGTCGCGCCAGAGCACCTCCTCCAGCGCGTCGGAGACGGTCAGCCGCCCGCCGGTGAGGGTGGCCCGGAAGCGCCGGTCGGTGAGCAGCAGCCGCAGCGTGTTCCCGGTCCAGTTGATCGAGGTCTCGTTGCCCGCGACCAGCAGCACCACCAGGTGGTGCACCGCCTCCTCGTCGGTCAGCCCGGCCGGGTGGGCGAGCAGCCAGGAGGTGAGGTCGGCGCCCGGGGCGGCCCGGCGGCTGCGCACCAGGTCGACCAGCAGGGTCTGGAACTCCACGCCGGCGCGCTGGGACTGGGCGCTGCTGTCCACGAAGTGGCTGATCAGCTCGACCACCCGGGGCCCGCTCTCCACCGGCAGCCCGACCAGCTGGGTGAAGACCAGCAGCGGCAGCGTGCGGGCGTACTGGGCGATCAGGTCGGCGGTGCCGTCCGGGCCCCAGCTGTCGATCAGCCCGTTGGCGGCGGCCTCGGTGGTCCCGCGCAGCTGGCGGTGGTCGATCTGGGCGAGGGTGTCCGCGACGGCGGAGCGCAGCCGCTGGTGCTCGGCGCCGTCCAGGTTGAGCAGGGTGGGCCGCCAGGAGGTCATCGGCAGCAGTCGGGAGTCGGCGGCCAGCCGGCCCTCGGCGGGCACCCGCCAGCGGCGCGAGTCCTTGGAGAACAGCGCCTCGTTGCGGGTGAGTTCGAGCAGTTCGGGGTAGCCGAGGACGAGCCAGGCCTCGACCCCGGGCTCCAGCTCGATCGGCGCGACCGGCCCGTAGCGCTCGCGCAGCCGGGCGTACAGGCCGTGCGGGTCCTCGGCGACGGCCGGGCCGTACAGCGGGGTCAGCGGCACCCCCACGGGCAGGCCGCCGGGCAGGGCGCCCGGCAGGCCGCCGCCGTGGGCGACGGGGCAGCCGGGCGGCCCGACGGGTTCGGGGGAGGTCATCGCTGGAGCTCCAGGACCGAGCTGCGGTGCAGGTGGTCGACGAAGTCGATCAGCAGGTCGTAGGACTGCCGGCGGTCGCGCGCGTCGCAGTACAGGATCGGCACCTCGGGCAGCAGGTCCAGCGCCGACCGCAGCTCCTCCTCCGGGTAACTCGGCGTGTCCGGGAAGGTGTTGACGGCGACCGCGAACGGGATGCGCTGCTCCTCCAGCCGGCCGAGCACGTCGAAGCTCTCGTCCGGGCGGCGCAGGTCGACCATCGCGATGGCGCCGAGCGCACCGCGCGACAGGTCGTCCCAGAGCGGCCAGAACCGCTGCTGCCCGGGCGTGCCGAACAGGTACAGCGCGAGCCGCGAGTTGAGCGTGATCCGGCCGAAGTCCAGCGCCACCGTGGTGGTGGTCTTGCCGACGAGCCCGGTGAGGTCGTCCACGCCGGCGCTGGCGGCGGTCATGGTCTCCTCGGTGCGCAGCGGGGTGATCTCGCTCAACGAGCCGACCAGCGTGGTCTTGCCGACCCCGAACGGCCCGGTGACCAGGATCTTGACCGCGCCCTGCACCGAGGAGGGCAGGTACTGCGGCCCGTCGGCGGCGCCGGCGGCGTCGGTGGAGGCCGCCTCGGTGGAGGCGAGGGCGTCGGGAGCCCCGGTGGCGGCTTCAGCGGAGTTGGCGGAGGCCAACGAGCACCTCTTCCAGAAGGGTTGCGGGCAGGCGTTCGGCCTGCGGTACGGGCGGGAGCACCTGCACGGCGCCGAGGTCCCACAGGTCCCCGACCAGCACCTTGACGACGCCGAGCGGCAGCCCCAGGTGGGCCGCCACCTCGGCGATGGACAGCAGGCTGTGACAGAGGGCGAGGATGCGCCGGTGCTCGCGGTTCAGCAGCGGGTGCTCGGGCAGGTCCGGCGGCTCGGGTAACGCGCTGACCAGGCTCTCCACGGCCAGCTCGGCCCGGGTGGGGCGGCTGCGCCCGCCGGTGATGACGTACGGCCGGACCGGGCCGCTCACCGGTGGCCCCCCGCCGCGTGGTCGACGCGCGGCGGGCTGGTGAGGTGGGCGCCGATCCGTTCGACCAGGACCTGCATCTGGTAGGCGACCAGGCCGGCGTCGACCGCCTCGCCGGCCACCACGGCCAGGTGCGCGCCGGCCCCGGCGGCGACGACGAAGAGGTAGCCGCCGCCGTACTCGATGATGATCTGGCGGGTGGCGCTGCCCGGTCCGCCGAAGCCCGTCGCGACGCCGCGGGCCAGCGACTGCAGTCCGGAGCAGGCGGCGGCGAGCCGTTCGGCGTCGTCGCGCGCGATGCCCGCGCTGCGGCCGATCTCCAGCCCGTCGTTGGAGACGACGACGGCGTGCTGGACCTGCGGGACGGCGATGATGTCGGCGAGCAGCCAGCCGAGATCAGGGGTGGTGGTCATGGAACTCTCCGGAGCGCTGGGGAAGTCGGGGGGAAGCGGGCAGGGGACGGTCGGACTGGGCCTGGGCCCGGACGGCGGAACGGCCGCTGGCGGTCCCGGCCTGGAACATCGCCATGAACGCCTGCGCGTCCCGGGCCGAGCGGTAGGGCGGCGCGGGCGGCGGTGGGGGAGCGGCGTGCTGGGCGGGGCGGCCCGTGCGGCCGCGCCGGTGGCTCCGGCGGGGCAGCGGGGGAGGGGTGTCACCGGTGGCGGCGTGCCGGCCGGAGGGCGGGGTCTCCACCATGGGGTGGCCGGCGGGAGAGGCCGGCCGGGGGCCGGGGTTGAACGCCCGGTCGTCCGGCCCGAGGCCGGGGACGGTGGGCGGCAGCGGCTCGGTGAGCAGCGCGTTCGGCAGCAGCAGGACGACGCGCACGCCGCCGTACGGCGAGGGCGCGGAGCTGAGGGTGACCCGGAAGCCGTACTGCTCGGCGAGCCGGCCGACCGCGGCCAGGCCCAGCTGCGGCACCTCGCCCAGCCGGGAGACCTCCAGCGTGCTGCCGCCGGCCAGGGCGTCGGCGGCCTTGGCGACGGCCTGTTCCGGCATGCCGACGCCGCCGTCGTCGATCTCGATGACGGCACCGTTGTGCACCGGCATGAGGGTGACGAACACCTGGGTGCTGGGCGGGGAGTAGCGGGTGGCGTTGTCCAGCAGCTCGGCGATCGCGTGGATCAGCGCCTCGGCGGCGGCGCCGACCACCGCGGTCTCGGTCCGGCTGCGGACCACCACGCGCTGGAACGGCAGGATGCGCGACTGGGCGCCGCGGACGACGTCCTCCAGGGAGACGGGTTCCGGCCAGTGCCGGCCGGCCCGCGCGCCGCACAGCACGGCCAGGGTCTGGGCCAGCCGGGCCTGTTGGGCGGCGGCGTGGTCGGCCTTGAGCAGGCCCTCCAGCAGCGCCGGGTCGTCGTGGGTGCGTTCCATCTCGTCCAGCAGCGCCTGCTGGTCGTGGGCCATCACGAGGATGCGGCGGGCGACGCTGAGGAAGGCCCGCTGGGTGGAGGCGGTGTGCTCCTGTTCCTGCTGGACGGCGGCGAGTTCGGCGCCGCGGCGGGAGTGCTCGACGGCCAGTTGGTCCCGGAGGGCGACGAGTTCACCGTGCAGCCGGTCGGCGCGGCGGCGCTGGGTGACGGACACGGCCCGGTACCGCGCGGCGGCCACGAGGGCGAGGACGGCGAGCACGCCGGTTGCCGTTACGGACCACTGAGTCATCGTCACGCCGCGAATTCTAGGGTGATGATCCTACGAAGGTGTGAACGTATCTCGCCATGTGACCGGATCTCGTCAATATCGAGTCAATTCGGCGTCAATCGGCACTCGTTCGACCCCGATCGCACCGCCTGACGAGGCATTGCACCGGCGTGACCGACCCCGGCGGCAGGCAGCGGATTCGAGCCTGTCGGCCGGATCGCACCCGGCGATGTGTGGGGCCTGTGCGCATCCTGTTGCGAACGGGCACCGCCCGGTGCAGGTGCGGCGGCACCTCGCCCCCGGCCCCGGGCGGCGGTTACCGGGCGGGCCAGGTGCGGAGGCCGGTGGTGAGGGTGGTGATGAGGCGGTCGTGGGTGGTGGCGAGGTCCTCGGCGAGCTGGAAGGCGCCGACCGTGGTGAGGGAGGCGAAGCCGTGGGCGAGGGAGCGGACGGTGCGGGCGGCGTGGATCGCCTCGGAGCCGTCGAGGCCGTACTCCCGCAGGACGGCGGTGATCACCCCGACCAGCCGGGCGGCCGCCCGGGTCAGGTCGTCGTCGGGCTGCGGGGCCTGGGGGAGGGCGTTGTAGCGGTGCGGGTGCTCGGTGGCGTACGCGTGGTAGGCGCGCAGGACGGCGGCGACGGCGTCGTCCCCGCTGCGCCCGACGGCCGCCTCGGCCAGCCGGTCGGCCAGGTCCCCGGTGACCCGGACGGCGATCATCCGCCGCAGTTCGGCCAGGCCGCCGCTGACGTGCTTGTACAGCGAAGGGGTGGCGACCCCGGCCCGGGCCGCGACGGCGGCCAGGGTGAGGGCCTCGGCGCCCTGCTCGTCGATGAGGGCGAGGGCGTGGTCGACGACCTGGCCGGGGGTCAGTCCTACGCGGGGCATGGCTTCGGGTTCTCCGTACGGGTGGGAAGGGGGACGGGCGCGGGCGGAGCTCAGCCGAGCTCGGCGAGGAAGGGCAGCAGGGCGTCCGCGGTGGCCGCCGGGTTGTCGGCCATCGGGTAGTGCCCGGACCCCTCGATCATCGCCTTCCGCGCGCCCAGCGCGGCGGCCTGCCGGTCGGCGACGAGCTCCGGCTTCGGGAAGTCGGGGTCCTTGCTGCCCATGACCACCAGCGCCGGGCACCGCACCGCGGCCGTCCAGCCGGCCGGCGCCGAGTCGCCGTGGACGTACCCGCGGGTGGCGCCCTTCCGCCCCGGGGTGCGCAGCGCGGCGACCAGCCCCGCCACGTACGCGTCGAAGTCGGCGGGCTTGGCGCCGGGGAAGGCCATCCGGCGCAGGTAGAAGCCCCAGGAGGCCGGCCAGTGGACGAGCGCCGCGCCCATCAGGCCCATGACGCCGCGCATCAGGGCGCCCGGCTTCGGGCTCTCGACGAAGGCGTTGATCAGGACGATCCCGGCGACCCGCTCCGGCGCGTCCCCGGCGGCCCTGACGACGGTCGCCCCGGTGTAGGAGTTCCCGGCGAGGACGGCGCGCTCGATGCCGAGGTGGTCGAGCAGGGCGAGGACGTCGCCGGCGATGGCGGCCGGGCCGTAGTCGTCCCAGGCGATGGAGGACTCGCCGAAGCCCCGCAGGTCCATGGTGACGACCCGGTGGCCGGCGGCGACGAGCAGCGGGCGCAGGTGCCGGTAGGCGGCCCGGCTGTCGAGCATGCCGGGGAGCAGGACGACGGGGGTGCCGTCGCCCTGCCGGGTGTCGTCGAAGGCGATCCGGCCGCCGGGAACGGTCAGGTACTGGGTGCTCGGAGCGGTGGTGCCGTTCATGGGTGGTCCTCCTCGGGCCGCCGGTGCGGGGCGTCGGCGTGCTGCCGATAGCCATAAAGCTAAGGCTAATAGCCTTAGCCGTCAAGCGCTCGGCGGGCGTCGGTCGGCCGCGGCGGCCGGCGAACCGGGAAGGCGGTGGTCAGACCCCCTCCACCTTGAACGGGTCGTGCTCGCTGAGCAGCTTCTCCAGCCGGGCCTGGTCCACCCGGGTGACCATCTCGTTGGTCTCCTGCCGGTCCCGGATCACCTTCGCGAGCGTGAACGCGGAGGTGACGGTGTAGAGGAGGCCGATCCCCAGGAAGGCCCGGGTCCACCCGCCGACCGGCAGGTAGGCGATCCCGGCCGCGAGGGCGGTGCCCGACACGGCGAAGGAGAGGACGGCCTGGATGTAGTAGGCGGCCGTGGTGCGGCTCTGCATCGGTGCGCTCATGGCGTCAGGATGCGGCGGCCCGGTCGGGCCGCACATGAGTAGGAGTACTCAGATGGGGCCGTGCATGAGGGGCTGTTCGTTGACGTCCGATCACCTGGCCGTAAGCTGCTCCGAACGGATGGCTTGGAATCAGAGCCTCCTAGGATTAACGTTTGATAACGCAGCGCGGTCGTCAACGCCGTACCCAGACGGCACCGTGCGCCGTCGCCTAATCCCGCCGACCGGCCTCCGGGCAGGTCAGGGAGCCGGGGAACCACGTTCCTTGGGGTGAATCGGCGGGGCTCCGGCCCGGCCGTAGGAGACCTTCCTGCTCCGAACCCGTCAGCTAACCCGGTAGGCGCGAAGGAAGGAAAGGAGCGCGCCTCCGTGGCGTCGACGCACACCCCGGCACACCCGGCCGGCCCCGCAGCCGGTACCCAGCTCCTCGACCACCCCGGCACGGACGGCCCCGAGCCCTTCGGCCCGGAGGGCTTCGGCTCGGAGGTCGAGACCAACCGCCACCGGATGCCGCGTCAGACCCGCGGAGCCTCCCCGCTGCTCGGCGTCACCGCCGTCGCCGCCACCCTGGGGGCCACCGGCTTCGCCTCGGCGACCCCGGCCTCCGCCCCCGCCGTCGAGGCCCCGGACGAGACCCCGGTCGCCCTCTCCGCCGACCCCGGCCTCGCGCTCGCCGCCCGCATCCAGCACCAGGCCGACAGCCAGCGCACCGCCGCCGAGGAGACCGCCCGGCTCCAGGCCGCGCAGGAGGCGGAGGCCAAGGCCGCCGCCAAGGAGGCCGAGGCCAAGCGCGCCGCCGAGGAGGCCGAGCGGGTCAAGGCCGCCGCCCTCACCGTCCCGGTGACGGACTACCGGCTCTCCGCCCACTACGGCCAGAGCGCCCGCTACTGGGCCAACCTGCACACCGGCCTGGACTTCGCCGCCGACACCGGCACCCCGGTCCGCGCGCTCGGCCAGGGCACCATCACCTCGGCCGGCTGGGCCGGCTCGTACGGTTACCGGATCGTCGAGACGCTGCCCGACGGCACCGAGATCTGGTACTGCCACCTCTCCTCGATCACCAAGGGCTCCGGCGCGGTGGTGGCCGGCCAGCAGATCGGCAAGGTCGGCGCGACCGGCAACGTCACCGGCCCGCACCTGCACATGGAGGTCCGGCCCGGCGGCGGCGCCCCGGTCGACCCGGAGCCCTGGCTCGAGCAGCGCGGCCTCAGCCTCTGACCACCCGCGAAGGCCCGCACCCGCGAGAGCACCCGCCCGCGAAGGCGCGCACCCGCGAGAGCACCCACGCACGAAGGCCCCCGGCCCGGAGCAGCACCTCCGGGCCGGGGGCCTTCGCACACCGGCTCACTCCTCGACGGGCAGCTGCGCCAGGTACGCCTCGATCTCCTCCTGGCCCGGCTCCGGCGCCAGCTCAGGGAACTCCGTCACCAGCAGCCGCGGCAGCCCCGGCACCGTCCACCCGCCGAACAGGTCGAGCGCCGCGTCGACCGCCGCCTCCTCGAACTGCCCGAAGTCCCCGGCCAGTTCGTCCGGCATCGGCCGCCCCAGCGAGGTCAGCTCGGCCAGGTTGCGGTAGCTGCGCCGCATCAGGCCCTGCTCCAGCAGCCGCCGCGCGCCGTCCGTGGCCATGCCGACCGACAGCACCCGGCCCGGGCCCCAGCCCTGCTCGTCCGGCTCGTCCAGCCAGCCGGCCGGCACCAGCGCCTCGAACGCGGCCAGCCGCTCCTCCTCCGCGAGCTCCCGGAAGCCGGCCAGCCACTCCCGCACCGCCGCCCCGTCCGTGACGTCCACCCCGTGCGCGTGCAGCAGCAGCGCGTACAGCCGGGGCCAGGTCACCAGGTCGGCGCGACGCAGCAGCCCGGCCGCGACCTCGCCCTGCCACTCGGCCTCCGCGTGCAGCCGCTCCTGGCGCTTGGCGTTCAGCCGCCGGGCCGCCCGCTGGTGGTCGATCAGCAGCCGGACGGCGTCGCCGTAGGCGAGCGGGTCCTCCTCGGGCGCGGGTTGGACGTACAGGTGGAGCCGCTCGTACAGCAGGTGCTCCACCGCGTCGGAGGTCAGTTCGGGCCAGCCGTCGTGCATCCTGCCCTCGCCCAGCTCCAGCAGCGCCAGCACCGCGCGCAGCGGCCCCTCGGCCACCGGGGCGCGGCCCTGCTCGGCCGCCCAGGCGAGCAGGTCGGCGGCCTTGGTGCGCGGGGCGAGCCGCAGGTCTTCGTCGTTCATAGTCCGAACGGTAGCCGCCGGGCGGGGGTCAGGGCGTGTCCGACGATTCCAGTCGGGCTCGCGACGCTCCCCCAGCCTCCGGCCGGGAGGCGCCCCCACCTCCGCCTTGCGATGCACGCACCCCAACGCCGCTCACCGATCCGACGCGAACTGTCGGACACGCCCTAGGATCGGCTGCCATGGTCCCCGTACGACTCACCGGCCCGCGCCTGGCCGTCCGCGAGTACCACCACACCGAGGAGGAGGTGGACGCGCTGCACGCGCTGTTCGGCGACCCGGAGGTCACCCGCCACCTGCCCTTCGGGCCGAGCGGCCGGGAGGACTGCGCCGACCAGCTCGAGCTCTACCTGGAGGAGGCGATGGCCGAGGAGCGGGACACCTACCGGCTCGCCGTCACCAGGCGCGCGGACGCCGAGGAGCCGGCCGACGCGACGCCGGTCGGGCAGGCCTCGCTCACCCTGGACGGCCACCGCGCCGCCCAGCTCGGGTGCGTGCTGGCCCGCGGGCACTGGGGCCGGGGCTACGCGGGCGAGACCGTCGGCCTGCTCTGCGGCCTCGCCTTCGGCCCGCTGGACCTGCACCGGCTGACCGCGCGGGTCGCGGTGGCCAACGAGGCCTCCGTCCGGGTGCTCACCCGGCTGGGCTTCCAGCGGGAGGGGCGGCTGCGGCACGACGGCTGCAAGGACGGCGTGTGGACCGACTCCTACCTCTACGCGCTGCTCGCCGACGAGTGGCCCGCTCCGGCTGCTCCGGCCGTGGGGGGTTAACCCCACCCCGGATCCGCCAGGCCCCCGGATCCCGCCGGACCACCGCGTCCACCAGACTGGACACCGTCAGCGGGACGGACGAGCGACAGCACGAGGGGCCGGGGAGCATGAGCAGCAGCCGCAGCACGGAGGACCGGGAGTGGGACGTCCTGGGCGGTTACGGCGACGAGCGGCGCCCGGCCGGGGCCCGGCGGACGGAGCGGCGGCCGGCTCTGTGGCGGGCCCCGTTCTCGGCCCACCACTACCGCGAGGTCGGCTACGCGCTCAGCGGCCTGCCGGTGGCGATCGCCGGGTTCGTCATGTCGGTCACCCTGTTCTGCCTCGGCCTCGGCACCTTCGTCACCGTGCTCGGCCTGCCCGTGCTGGGCGCCCTGACCGGCCTCGCCCGCGGCTTCGGCCGGCTGGAGCGGGCCCGGGTGCGCGGCATGCTGGCCCTGGACGTCCCCGGCCCGGAGCCGGTGCGCCAGGTCCGCCCCGGCGGCTGGGGCGCGATCACCGCGCGGCTGGCCGACGGGGCCGGCTGGAAGGCCGTGCTGTACCAGGTGCTGATGTTCCCCTGGGCGGTGTTCAGCTTCTCGGTGACGCTGATCTTCCTGCTGCTCGGCTGGGCGCTGGCGCTCTACCCGCTGTACCACTGGGTCTTCCCGACCTACACCTCCTGGAACGGCTACCGGGTGTTCGACTTCCGCGACAGCGACGGCGTCCGGCACCTGTACGAGGTCCAGGCGCCCTGGCAGATCGCCGCGCTCTCGCTCGTCGGGGTGCTGCTGGTCTACCTCACCACCCAGCTGGTCCGCGGCCTGACCAACGTCAACCGGGCCGCCGCCCTGGGCCTGCTCGGCCGCTGACCGCCGGCCCCCTCGCAGCGGCCCCGAAGGCCCCGCCCGCGTCCCGGCCCCGTCCGGATGCGGACGGGGCCGCTCCGTGTTCGGATGGCCGGGTGGCCGCCGCCGGCATTCCCCCCGCCCACCCGGACGTCCTGGTCACCTCCCGGCCGCTGGACGAGTACTGCGCCCTGTTCGGCCTCACCCGGGCCCGGCTCGCCGCCCTGCCCGGACCGCTGCTGGACTGCCCCGCCGGGGCGGCCGGCCTGGCCGCCGAGGCGCGCGGGCTGGGCTGCCGGGTGATCGCCGTCGATCCGGCGTACGCGCTGCCGCCGCCGGTGGTCGCGGACCGCGCGCTGGCCGCCCGGGCGGCGATGGCCGCCGCGATGGCCGCCCGCCCGCGGCTCTACCCCGCGCCCCGCCCCCACCGCCCCGAGCGCTACCTGCGCAGCTGGGACCGGGCCCGCCGGCTGTTCACCGCCGACGCGGCCGCCCACCCGGAGCAGTACGTGGCCGCCGCGCTGCCCCGGCTGCCCTTCGCGGACGGCGTCTTCGCCCTCACCCTGAGCGGCTACCTGGTCTTCGCCTACCCCGAACTCTTCGGCCCCGAGCACCAGGTGGCGGCGCTGACCGAGCTGGTCCGGGTCACCGCCGCGGACGGCGAGGTCCGGGTCCAGCCGCTGCACGACGGGCGGGGCCGCCGCTGCGGCCACCTCGACCCGCTGCGGTACGCGCTCGGCGAGCGCCGGATAGCCAGCGAGATCCGCCGCCTCCCCGGGCCGGTGGACGGCCGTACCCGGCGGGTCCTGGTGCTGCGGGCCGCCGACCGGCGCCGACAGGCGGCCCGGTGACCAGCCATGTAATAGTCACTACCGATGTTTGCCCCTATACTTCTGGATCATGACCGAGACGACGATCCGGAGCGCCGACGAGAGCGACGCCGACCGGCTCACCGAGCTGATGCAGGCCTCCTCCGCCTACCAGGGCGCGTACTTCGCGATGATCGAGGGCTACCGGGTGAGGCCCGACTACCTCGCCCGGCACGTGGTGCGGATGGCCGTGGACACCGCCGACGACCGTCTGCTCGGCTTCTACGGGCTGATCCGCGAACCGGCCGAGCTGGACCTGATGTTCGTCGCCGACGAGGCCCAAGGGCTGGGCATCGGACGGAAGTTGATCGCCGACATGCTCGACCGCGCCCGGGAGGCCGGGATCGCCTCGGTCAAGGTCGTGTCCCACCCGCCCGCGGAGCGCTTCTACCTGAAGGTGGGGGCCGTGCGCACCGGCACCCGGCCCCCGCAGCCCAAGACGCCCTGGGAGCAGCCCGAACTGCACTTCACCGTCCGGTAGTTGCCTCAGGCCTCCGGGGACGGCCAGGACGGCCCGCCCGGCTGGGCCGGTACCGCCGGTACCGCCGGTACCGCCGGTACGGCCTGCGGGGCGGGTCGGCCCGGCTGCTCCGGCGGGAGGGCCGTCGCCGGGAGCGCCGTCGCCGGGAGCCGGGAGAGGATCTTCTCCGCCAGCCAGCTGCGGTCCGACCCGTACGGGATGCCCCGCGGGTCGACCAGCTGCCGCGCCACGGCGTCCCGCAGCCGCTGCGCCCCGTCGGCGGGCAGCCGGGAGAGCAGTCCCCGGGCGGCCAGCAGCGCCTGGTACTGCTCGAAGTCCGAGCGCGGGTGCTCGATCGCGGCCAGCACGCTCGGCAGGTCCGCCAGCGCCGGATCGCCCTGCATCAGCGCGAGCGCCTGGATCCGCCGGCCCTCGGAGCCGTCCGCGAAGAGGTCCCGCACCTGCTCGGCGGTGAGCGCCGACCGCCGCGCGGTCGAACGGACCTCGGCCACCACGCCCTCCGGCCCGGCCGGCGAACCCGAGGAGGGCGGCAGCTGCCCGGCCAGCGCGGCCGGGCGCTCCGCGCTGCCGCCCAGCAGCCCGAGCTGCTGCATCGCGCGGACCCGCAGGTCGTCCGCGCCCACCTTGTCGCCGTGCCGGTCGCGGTCCTGCCCGGCGAGGAAGAGGTCCAGGGCCTGGTCGGTCTCGGTCAGCACCTGCGGCAGTGCCAGCCGGGTCACCAGCCAGCCGGCCAGGAAGCCGAAGACCAGGAAGTACAGCACCAGCGCCGCCGCGAACGGCGCCGTGCCGTCGCCCCCGCCGAGCGCGGGCGCCAGCGCCGCGCCGAGGTCGTGCAGCCGCTCGCCGAGCGAGCCGAGCTGGGTCAGCCCGACGCCCAGCAGCACCTTGGTCAGCCAGTCCGAGACCTGCTCCAGGTTGGTGTTCGGCGCGTACGAGCCCGGCGGCTCACCGGCTCCGGCGCCGCCGCGCACCCGGGGGACCCCGAACAGGAAGCCCAGCCCGCCGCCCAGCACCACCGACGCCCCGACCACCACCAGCCCGCCGCCGAGCGCCTGCCAGACGTGCTCCCGGCCGAGCGCGAACAGCAGCAGCCCGAGCAGTCCCGTCCCGGCCAGCACCCCGGTGGCGATCCACCGCGCCGTCCGCAGCGCGGCCCCGCCGTCCGGCCGCCGTGCCTTCGCCATCGCCCGCCCCCTGTGTCCGCGCCGCTCCGCTCCGGAATCCGCGCCGACTCTAGCGCCGCGGCTCGGCTCGGTGTTGATGAGGATCAGGGCGACGTCGGCGGGCTGTAGCAGCCGGCCCCAGGCCTCGCCGATGTTGAGGGTGTTGACCAGCAGGTCGTCCACCGCCT
>NZ_JBEXJK010000040.1:0-34459 GCF_040609095.1 Kitasatospora sp. NPDC004799 | reverse complement strand
GGCCCAGGACCCGCCGATGCTGACGGCCGAGGCGAGGGCGCCGAGGACGGCCCCCGCGGCGACGCACAGCAGCGTCTCCACGGCGACGGCCGCCAGCGCCTGCGCCCGGGTGGCGCCGGCCAGGCGCAGCAGCGCGAGTTCGCGTCGGCGGTCGGTGACGGTCATGACCAGGGTGTTGGCGAGCGCGACCAGGGCGTACAGGACGGACAGGCCGAGGATCATCAGCATGCCGTTGCGTGAGCTCTCCTCGTTGGCGTCGGTGGCGGCGGCCGACACCTCGGCCGGGGTGGCCACCCGGGCGCCGAGGCCCTGGACGGCGGCCGTCAGAGACGCGGCCGTCGCGGCGGGGTCCGTGCCGGGGGCGAGCCGGACGGTGATCCGGCTGGGCAAGGCGGTGCCGCCGTGGGCGGAGTCCAGGTAGGCCTGGACGGGGTCGTTCCCAGGGGCGAGGACGGCGGCCACCCGCAGCGTCCGGGGGGTGCCGTCGGCCAGCCAGACGGGCAGCCGGTCGCCGGTGCGGGGTGAACCCGGCCACTGGCTGCCGACGACGATCGCGTCCGGGCCGAGGTCGGCGAGCGTGCCCGAGGCGAGCCGCACCTCGGCGAGGGAAGCGAGGGCGGCGGAGTCGACGGCGACACCGGGACGGGCGACGGCCGCTTCGAGGTCCCGGGCGGCGAACACGGTGGTGGGCGTGGTGACCATCGTGGTGGTCCCGGGGACGGCACGGACCCGCTCCACCGCCGCCCGGCTGAGTCCGGGGCCTCCGGCGGGCAGGACGACGAAGTCGGTGCGGGAGAGCTGTTCGCGGACGGTGGTGACCTGGGCGGCGTTGATGGTGGCCATCGTGCCCAGCAGGCAGCCGGCCAGGCTGACGACGATGACGACAGGTGTGGTGGTGGAGGCGGTGCGGCGGAACGCCGTCAGCGCACTCTGCCTCGCGGTCGTCCACACCACCCCGCCGGGCTCGGCCGACGCGCGGTCGCGCCGGGCCGCGGCCGCTGCGGGCAGGGCGGTCAACAGCCGGATCACCGGGCCCGCCAGGACCCCGGAGAGCGTGACGAAGGCGCCGACGATCAGCAGCACGAGCGAGGCGGCGGCCGCCGCGTTCGCGCCCGCCTCCGGCTGGGTGGCGGCGATGCCGGTGACGGCCGCGATCCCGGCGGCGAGGACGGCGCCGCCGGCGATCCACCGGATCAGGTGGGCCGCGCGCGGCCGGCGTTCCACGGTGGCTTCGAGCAGCGCCTCACCGGGGCCGATCCGGCTCGCGCGCCAGGACGCGGCGACGACGCCCGTCACGGCGGTGGTCATTCCGATCGCGGCGGCGGTGAGCTGCGTCCACCACGGCACGGGGACGGCGAAGTCCTCGGTGACGATCGCGTGGGAGATCAGCCAGCTCCGGCACAGCGGGGTGCCGATCAGCCCGAGTGCGCAGCCCGCGGCGGAGGCGAGCAGGCCGACCAGGAGGGCCTCGGCATGGATCAGGCGCCGCAGTTGGCGGCGGGTGGAGCCGACCAGCCGCAGCAGCGCGAGTTCCCGGCGGCGCTGGGCGATGGACAGGGCGAAGGTGCCGGCGACCACGAACACGGCGACGAAGCCGGCCACGGCGGCGGCCAGCCCGAGCGGGGTGTCGACGCTGTCCATCAGGGCGAGCAGAGCGGCGTGGTGCGGGTCGGCGGTCGCGCGTTCCTTTCCGGTGAGGACCAGCGCGGGGGCCGTCGCGCGGCCGAAGCCGTCGGCGACGGCCTGCCGCACCGCTTCGGCCGGGCCGTAGGCGGCCAGGGCGTCGACGGCGGGGGAGAGACGCGCGGCCTCGTCGTCGGAGAAGAAGACCGCGTGCTCGTACGGGACTGCGTCGGTGACGCCGATGACGGTGACGGTGTGCGGTCCGGCTGCGGTGAGCAGCGGGAGTGTGCGGCCGACCAGGGAGGCCGGGCCGCCGCCGACCACGACCTCGCCCTGCGCGCCAGGGGCCCGGCCCGCCGTCAGCCGGTATCCGCCGGCCTCGGCGGCCGACCAGTTACGCCCGACCTGGTCCTTCGGGCCGCCCGCGAGCCGGGCGTGGAAGCTGTGGTCCTCGATGACCCGGCCGGTGCGGGTGACCGCCGCGACCACGGCCGCGGGCAGCCCGGGCTGCTGGGCGACGGCGGTGCGCTGTACCTGACCGGAGTGGTCGGCCACGTCGACGGTGGTGTTCGGCACGACGACGACGGGAGCGGCGCAGTAGCGGTGTTGGGTCGGGTCGGCGACCGCGCCGGTGGCGGCGATCACCGGGATGGCCGTCGTCATGAGGCCGACGCCGAGGGCGAGTGCGAGGAAAGTGCCAACGAACGACGCCCAGCGCACCCGCAGCGTGGAGAGGGCCACGCTCAGCACGCCAGGGCCTCCAGGCTCGTCATGCGGGCGGCGACGGACTCGGGGGCGGGGTCGTCGAGCTCCCCGGAGAGCCGGCCGTCGTTGAGGAAGACCACGCGGTCCGCGCAGGCCGCGGCGAACGGGTCGTGGGTGACCATCACCACGGCCCGCCCGGCGTCGTCCGCCAGGCCGCGCAGCAGCGCGAGCACCTCGCGGCCGCTCTTGGAGTCGAGCGCGCCGGTCGGTTCGTCGGCGAGGACCACCGCGGGGCGGGTGACGAGCGCCCGGGCGATGGCCACCCGTTGCTGTTGGCCGCCGGAGAGTTCGCCGGGGCGGTGGCCGGCCCGCTCCGCCAGCCCGACGGAGGTGAGCGCGGACATCACCTCCGCCCGGCTCGGCCGTTTGCCGGCCAGCTTCAACGGGAGCGCGACGTTCTGGGCGGCCGTCAGCGAGGGCAGCAGGTTGAAGGACTGGAAGACGAACCCGACCTTCTCCCGGCGCAGGACCGTCAACTCCTTGTCCTTCAGTCCGTCGAGCCGGGTGCCGTCGACGAGGACCTCGCCGTCGTCGACGCCCTCCAGTCCGGCCGCCGAGCGCAGCAGCGTGGACTTTCCCGAACCGGACGGCCCCATGACGGCGGTGAAGGTTCCGTAGGCGAAGCCGAGGTCGACCCGGTCCAGGCCGGTGACGGGCTCCGGGCCGGAGCGGTAGGTCTTGGAGACCGAGCGGAGTTCGACAGCGAGGTCAGAGTGGATCACGGGGGGCAAGTAGACCTCGTATGCCACACCGAGTGCAACGGCTGATTCCGCTTCAGTGGGGCGACGCCCGATCGCCTGACCGTCATCGCCGCCGGCGTCATGGCGCCCGCCGGCGCCGCCCGATGCGTCGGTCGGACTCGGTACGGCCGGCATCGCCGCGTTGGCACTCCTGGCGGGGCATCGGTGTTGCCGGGCCCCGCGCGGGGCGAGTCATCGCAAGCGCGCGAGCTCCGGTATCAGGGCCGGGCGGAGCCGCTCACCCGGTTTCGACGCGCGGCGGACAGGGCGGCAAGGCCGAGACCCGGCAACAGGAACGCGAATGTTCCCCACAGTGGAACGCCCAGGAGGACGGGACGGCCGCCGACCAGGTAGAGCGCGAGCAGCACGGCCGAGCCCGCGAAGGAGAGCGCCGTCCATCGCCACAGAGGCCAGTGGAGCAGGGCGCGCCAGTAGGGGGTGAAGGTCATCACGGAGGCGAAGAGCGCGACAGCCGCAAGGGAGGCGGGCACGATCTCCACCCGGCCGGTCCAGCCGATCAGGTGGCCGGCCACGAGGAGCGCGACGGAGCCGGCGTAGGCGTGGCCGGCCAGGCGCCGCCCGGCGCCGTGGCGTACGTGCGTGCGCCGGGCGGCGGCCCAGTCCGCCGCGAACGCGGTGACGTCCCCACCCACCACGGACTGCGGCGTCCGGCCGACGAGTACCGCGTCCTGAAGGTGGTCCCGAAGTTCGGCGACCATGTCCTCGACCTCTTCCTCGGTCACGTCGCTGAACATCCACTCGCTGCGGCAGCGGTCGATGACCTGATCCATCGTCATGCGGTCCCCCCTCTGCGGCCATCGGGCAGCACCCGGTCGACCGCTTCCGAAAATCTCCGCCACTCCACCTGTCCGGCGAGCAGCTCGGCGTGCCCCGTCCCGGTGAGGCGGTAGTACTTGCGTGGTGCACCGCCCGAGGCGGACGGTGCGCGGTAGCTCTCGGCCAGGCCGGCCTTCTCCACCCGCGCCAGCAGCGGATAGACGCTGCCCTCGCTCACCAGCTCCAGCCCGCGTTCGGCCAGGGCCTCGACGATCTCGAAGCCGTAGCGCGGCCGCTCCGCGAGCAGTGCCAACAGGCAGAGGTCGAGCACGCCGCGAAGCAGCTGGCTGTGTCGCTGCTCGCCGGTGCCCTGTCCGGTCCGAGGCATTGCCATGCGGTGCATGATAGTCGCCGACTGTCTGGTGCCGCAAGATAGTGACTGTTTCGCAAGTGACTGCTCCGCGCACCCGCCGAAACAGTGCGCCGCCGTGTGTCACCCCGACCCGCATCGGGGCCCGATCGCCACGGCTGCCGCGGCGCGGATCTTCGCACCGCGGGGCAGAGCCCGTCTCGTCGGTCTCCCGCGAGCGCGAAGGCGAACGCCGGACGCCGGTCGATCCACTCCACTCCGCTCGGCCGAACGGCAGAACCGGTCGCCGGACCCGTCTGTCCGGTGATGTTCATCGACTGCGTGCACGTGAGGCTCCCCGACGGCCAGGTCGCCAACCGGTCCGTCCACGGCGCCCTGGTGGTCACTGGACATCTCCTCCGTCCGGTCGGATGCCGGGTCGTATGGTGAGGCATCGATCCGTTCGGCGTGCGGGCCGAGCTTCCGGATCTGAATGAAAGCCCTTCGGGGGCAAGGGAGATGGGCCACAATGGGCCGGACATGCCTGCCTCCCGAACTCGCGCCCGTACCGTGGACGGCACCGCCGTCCGCGCACTCGGCCATGCCCTCGGGGGGAGTGCCCTGGCGGGCGGCCTGCACCACGCGCTGACGGACTCGGCGATCTCGTGGCCCGCGCTCACCCTCGCGGCAGCGGTTCTCACCGTCGCCGCCTACGCCGTACTGCGAGCAGGGACACCGCGCTGGAGCATCCTCGGCCTCGCCGGAGTGCAGGCCTTCCTGCCCGCCTGGCTGGGGCTCACCGACACCGACCTGCCGACCGCGGCGTCGGACGGCCACCGCCACCTGCCGTCCGCCTGGCACCACAACACCGTGGTCATGGCTGCGATGCACTTCCTCGCCGCTCTCGCCCTGGCCGCTCTGTTCCGCGGCGCGGGTGAGTTGCCCGCCCGTCTGTCCGTGGTGTTCACGGCCACCGCTCGTCGGTGGCGCGACTACCTGCTCATCGCGCTGGGGCCGGCGTGGCGTGCCCTTTCCACGCCCGCGCCACCCGTCGCGGGGCCTGCCCTCGTGCCCTCCACGGCACCACCTCAGGCACACTCCCTGACCGTTCTGCTGGACCGCGTACAGCCCTGCGCCCCCTGACCCGCGGCGCGTCCACGCACCTGTGACACCTGGTACGCACGATCCGACGTGCCATTCCGCTTCGGGGCCGGAGCGTCATGTGCCATGCCATGCGTCGCTCTGCCCGCAGACGGGTCCGTACCGGTCGCCCTCGCGACTGCCCGAGCCGTTTCCTCGCGAAGGCCCGCAAATCCTACGAGGTTCCACCATGGAGGTAGGCATGTCCGTGTTCGGTACCACTCGCGACGGATTGAACCGTGCGCTGCGACACTTCGGTGTACAGGTGGTTCGTGGGCACAGTGACGACCCGGCGATCCAGCCGTTCCTGTCCGCCCGCAAGACGCTGACGGCGGCCCGGCGGGCCGGGATATCCGTCGAGGACTACATCGACCGCTACAGCGCCGCTCCGGGCGCGACCGCCGAGAGTGTGGACGCTCTGCTGCGGCTGGCGGATCTCGGTGAGCACGTGGAGCGCGTGTGCGAGATCGGCGCGGGGTCGGGCCGGTACGCGGCCAGGGTGATCGCCGCGACGCACCCGGGCACCTACGAGATCTACGAGACGGCTGCGGACTGGCTGCCCCGCCTGAGGTCACTGCCGAACGCGGCCGTGCGACCCACCGACGGGCACACCCTGAGTGCCACCGCCACCGAGTCGGTGGACCTCGTGCACGCCCACAAGCTGTTCGTCTACATCCCGCTCGTCGTGGCGATCGGCTACATCGACGAGATGGCCCGGGTCGTGCGCCCGGGCGGAACCGTCGCGTTCGACGTGGTGAACGAGGACTGCCTCGACGACGCGATGACGAAGCACTGGGTTTCCAGCCGGGCGACCATCTACGGCATGATCTCTCGCTCGTGGCTCCTCGACCGGCTGGCTCAGCGTGGCCTGTCGCTCCTGGGCGGCCATTTCGTGCCGCTCAGCGGCGGGCGGACCGAGCTGCTCGTGTTCCGGCGGGCATGAACGCGGCCCTCCTTCGGCCCGGTCGGAACCGGGCCGGCTGAGATCGCCGGACGGGCTTCGCGTCGCCGTGACGGGAGACCGGACGGCGATCGGACCAGCCGGTCGCCGTGCCGGGCGGCTCGTTCACGGAACGAACCGGGCGGCGCGGTGGCGGCTGCGCCCCCGGTGTTCCCCGCCTGCTGGTCGTCCGCGTCCGACACGGCGTCGTCGGTGCGGAGTCGTGCGTGGCATCGCCGGCTCGATTCCGGTCGGGTCAGGACGTGTCGGCGGGGTGCCCGGTGCGGGCGGCGTGGTGGGCGCGGCCGGAGCGGGCGGCCGGGTCCGTGTGGACGGTGGCGGCGGTGAGGCGGGGGACGGCGTGCATGAGGGCGTGTTCGGCGTCGATGGCGATGTCGTGGGCCTGGCCGACGGTCAGGGTGTCGTCGACGACGACGTCCGCCTCGGCGCGCAAGCGGTGGCCGAGCCAGCGCATCCGGACCTGTCCGACGTCCAGGACGCCGTCGACGGCGCGTAGGCCGGCTTCGGCGGCGTCGAGGAGGGCGGGGTCGACGGCGTCCATGATGCGGCGGTAGACCTCGCGGGCGGCGTCACGCAGGACCACCAGGATCGCGAGGGTGATGAGCAGGCCCACGACGGGGTCGGCCAGCTGCCATCCGAGGGCGGCTCCGCCGGCGCCGAGGAGGACGGCGAGCGAGGTGAAGCCGTCGGTGCGGGCATGGAGGCCGTCGGCCACCAGCGCGGCGGAGCCGATGCGGCGGCCGGTGGTGATGCGGTAGCGGGCGACCCACTCGTTGCCGAGGAAGCCGACGACGGCCGCTCCGGCGACCGCCCACAGGTGGGTGATGTCGCGCGGGTTGATCAGTCGCTGGACGGACTCGTAGGCGGCCAGGGCGGCGGAGGCGGCGATGGTGAGCACGATCGCGATCCCGGCGAGGTCCTCCGCACGGCCGTAACCGTAGGTGTAGCCGCGGGAGGCGGGTCGGCGCCCGAGGACGAAGGCGATGCCGAGCGGGACGGCGGTCAGGGCGTCGGCGAAGTTGTGGACGGTGTCGCCGAGCAGGGCGATCGAGCCGGAGCGGAGGGCGACCGCGAGCTGGACCACCGCGGTGGCGCCGAGGACCGCGAGGGAGATCCACAGGGTCCGGATCCCCTCGGTGGTGGCCTCCATGGCGGAGTCGACCTTGTCGCTGCTGTCGTGCGAGTGCGGGGTGACCAGGTGGGAGAGCCGGTGACGCCACCGCGCGGCGCCCTCGTGGTGGTGCGGGTGGTCGTGGCTGTGGTGCCCGTCGTGGCCGTGCTGACCGTGGTCGTGCCGGTGCTCGGGTTCGCTCATGGCGGCCTCCCGTGGATCGGCCGCTGGCAGGGGGACGGGCACATTTTACCTTCATGTGCGTATGTGTGCACGCGATGTGCCGGTGGTCCGTTGTGGCGTCCTAGGATGGGCGCATGGCACAGCGCGGAGACGTTCCAGTTGCAAGTGGTTCGCACCAGCGTGCGCCGAGCGAGGAGCAGCTCGCCGCAGCCGGTACGGTGTTCGCGCTGCTGGCCGATCCCACCCGGCTCCACCTGCTGTGGCTGCTCGCGGGGGAGGAGGCGGACGTGACCGCGCTCGCGGCCGCCTGCGGGGCGGCCCGTCCGTCGGTGAGTCAGCACCTGGCGAAGCTGCGTCTGGCCGGACTGGTGGAGACCCGCCGGGACGGGCGGCGCGCGGTCTACTCCCTGCGGGACGGCCACCTGCGCCGACTGGTCGTCGAGGCGCTGAACCACGCCGACCACCAGGTCACCGGCATGCCCTGGCACACCTGACGCCGCCCGGCCGCCACATCGGGCGCCGAGCGTCCACCTCTGCGGTTCCGAGGCCGGCACCGACATCACTCGAATGAGTACGGTGGGTCACTGTTCATGACTTGGCGTATACGATCGGGCGGGTGGAGCGGAGGGCGGGGCAGGGTAGGCGGCGAGCGTGGCTGGTCCTCGCGCTGCTGCTGACCGCCCTGTTCACGCACGGTCATCTGATCGTCGGGGCCGGCCACGATGCCGGCGAGACGATCAATGCGATAGTGCTGACCGCCTGCCCCGGCTCCGACGATGTGACACCGGAGCGGCTCGACCATCACGCACCGGACCCGGCGATCGCGGACCCGGGCGGGCCCGCATCGCAGACCGCTGTCGACCTGCCGGACGCGGGCGGCGAGCACGGTTCGGGGCACCCCGACGGCGACCAGTGGCCACCTGATCCCCGCACGCCGGTCACCACTCTGCTCCTGCTGGCCGCGCTCCTCGCCCTGGCCGCAGCGCTGTCCGAAGCCGCGCTCGCCGGCGCCCGTGCCGTGCCGCCCGTGCGCGGCGACCGGGCCAGAGCCCCGGCCCCGCCTTCGGGGACCCGTCTGCTCACCCTGGTCTGCGTCAGCCGGAACTGACCGGCCCCGCGCCGTCCGCCGCCGACCGTACGGCCAGGCGGAGGCGCCGCCGTGTCCAGCTCCGTTTCGACGGCGGCCCGACCGTGTTCCGGGGGCCGCGGGAAGACCACGCCATGCACACTCTCACTCCTCGCACGGCCCTGCCCTTCGCCGTTCCGGCCCCCACCGGCCGCGCCCTGCCCGCCGCCGCCTCCCACCACCCCCGCGCCGCCGCGCACGTCGGGAACACCCCGGTCGTGTGGATCGGCGAGCCCTTCGCCCCGGCCGGCCGGGGCTTCTTCGCGAAGCTGGAGGGCTGCAACCCCGGCGGCATCAAGGACCGCCCGGCGCTGCACATGGTCGGTCGCGCCCGCGAACGCGGCGACCTCACCCCCGGCGCCCCGATCGTGGAGTCGACCTCCGGCACCCTCGGCCTGGGACTCGCGCTCGCCGGCATCACCTACGGCCACCCCGTCACCCTGGTCACCGACCCCGGGATGGAGCCGATGGTGGTCCACCAGCTGCGCGCCCACGGCGCCACCGTGGACACCGTGGCCCGGCCCCACCCGGTCGGTGGCTGGCAGCAGGCCCGCCGCGAGCGGGTCGCCCGGCTGCTCGCCGAGCTGCCGGGCGCCTGGTGCCCGGACCAGTACAACAACCCCGACAACGCCGATGCCTACACCACGCTCGGCCTCGAACTGGCCCTGCAGCTGGGCGGTGTGGACGTCCTGGTCGCGGCTGTCGGCACCGGCGGGCACTCGGCGGGCACCGCCCGAACGCTGCGCGCCCTCGACCCGCGCCTGCGGCTGGTCGGGGTGGACTCCGTACGCTCCACGATCTTCGGCCAGCCCGCCGGCCCGCGGCTGATGCGCGGTCTGGGCAGCAGCATCCACCCCGGAAACGTCGACCACGCCGCGTTCGACGAGGTCCACTGGGTCGCGCCGAACGAGGCCGTCTGGACCTGCCGCACCCTGGCCCGCCACCACTACGCCACCGGGGGCTGGTCGGTCGGCGCCGTCGCCCTGGTCGCCGGATGGATCGCCCGTACGCACCCGGCCGGCACCCGGATCGCCGTAGTCTTCCCCGACGGTATCCACCGCTACACCGACACCGTCTACGACGACGGCTACTGCCGCGCCCACGACCTCCTCGGCCACCCGCCCGCCTCCGCGCCGGACGAGATCGCCCACCCCGGCGACCGCACCGTCGAGCGCTGGACCCGCTGCGCGCTGAAGGCCGCCGCGTCCGGCGGCGAGGAGGCGGCCCGGTGACCGCCACCCTGCGCGCCCTGCGCTCCTTCAACCCCGCCGTGCGGCTCCTGATGATCCAGCAGTTCACCATCAACACCGCCTTCTACATGCTGATGCCCTACCTGGCCGCACACCTCGCGGACGACCTCGCCATGGCCGCCTCCACCGTCGGCCTGGTCCTCGGTGTCCGCAACCTCTCCCAGCAGGGCCTGTTCCTCGTCGGCGGCACCCTCGCCGACCGCCTCGGCTGCATCCCCGTCATGCTGGCCGGCTGCGCCCTGCGCACCGCCGGTTTCGCCCTGCTCGGCTTCAGCGCCGAGCTGCCCGCCCTGCTCGCCGCCTCCGCCATGACCGGCTTCGCCGGGGCACTGTTCAACCCCGCCGTCCGCGCCCACCTCGCCGCCGAGGCCGACGGGCGGCGCGTCGAGGCCTTCGCCGCGTTCAACGTCTTCTACCAGGCGGGCGTGTTCGCCGGACCGCTGGTCGGCCTCGCGCTGTTGTCGGTCGACTTCCGGGTGGTGTGCTCCGTCGCGGCCGGGCTGTTCGCCGTCCTCACGGCCGTGCAGGCCCGGCAGCTGCCCGCCGCCCGGACGGCCCGGGCGGACGCACCGGTTCCGGACGGCGAGGCGGGCGCCGGCGGCAGCGTGCTCGCGGACTGGCGGAGTGTCGTCGCCAACCGGCCGTTCCTGCTGTTCTCGTCCGCGATGATCGGCTCCTACGTGCTGTCCTTCCAGGTCTACCTGGCGCTGCCGCTCGCCGCGCAGGGCCTCGCGGGCGCCCACGGGCAGGCGGTCACCAGCGCCCTGTTCGCCCTGTCGGCCCTGGTCGCCGCGGCGGGGCAGATGCGCATCACCGCCTGGGCGAAGGCCCGCTGGAGCCCTGAACGGGCACTGGTGCGCGGGCTGGCCCTGATGGGCCTGGCCTTCGCTCCCCTGCTGCTCGACGGCCGGTCGGCGGCAGGGGGAGCGGCGGGGGCCGCGTTCCGCCTGGCGCCGCTGTTCGCGGCGGCGGCCCTGATCGCGCTGGCGACCGCGGTGCTGTACCCGTTCGAAATGGACACCGTCGTCGCCCTCGCCCGCGGTCGGCTGGTGGCCACCCACTACGGCCTGTACAACACCTTCGCCGGCCTCGGCATCACGGTGGGCAACCTGGCCGTGGGTGCCCTGTGGGACCGGGCGCACGCGGCCGGCGCGCCGGCCGTCGTCTGGCTCGCCCTGACCGGTACGGGCCTGCTGTGCGCGCTGGCGGTCGCCGGGCTGGCACGCACCGGTTCCCTTCGCGCGGGCGCGCCGAAGCCCGAGCTCGCGTCCGCGTGAATCGGCCCGCCCGATCCGGACGGACGCGAGGTCGACCGTCCGGATCGGGCGGGTCCTTCAAACATACGTGTGCTTATATGCGCACACGTCGGCTAGTCTGAACGTGCTCACGCCTCCGAACGCAAGGACGCGCCCGCATGTTCGCCGTACTGCGCAACCGCACCTACCGCCACCTGTTCACCGCCCAGGTCGTCGCCCTGGTCGGCACCGGCCTGGCGACCGTGGCGCTCAGCCTGCTCGCGTACCGGATCGCCGGGGACGACGCCTCCGCCGTCCTCGGCACCGCACTGGCGATCAAGATGATCGCCTACGTCGGCATCGCCCCCGTGCTCGGCGCCTTCGCCGACCGGATACCCCGGCGGGCCGTGATGGTGGCGATGGACCTCACCCGGGCGGGGGTCGCGCTCACCCTGCCGTTCGT
This sequence comes from Kitasatospora sp. NPDC004799, assembly GCF_040609095.1. NCBI lineage: Bacteria > Bacillati > Actinomycetota > Actinomycetes > Kitasatosporales > Streptomycetaceae > Kitasatospora > Kitasatospora sp. NPDC004799. The sequence goes on along the minus strand of NZ_JBEXJK010000040.1, from coordinate 22,736 downwards.
AACCCAGGTCTGGCAGGTCTACGTCCTGATCTTCCTGCTGCAGTCCGCCTCGGCCGCGTTCACACCGACCTTCACCGCCGCCATCCCCGAGGTGCTGCCCGAGGAGCGCGACTACACCCAGGCGCTGTCGATGACCCGCATCGCCTACGACCTGGAGAGCCTGTTCAGCCCGGCGCTCGCCGCACTGCTGCTGACCGTGGTCAGCTACAACTGGCTCTTCGCCGGCACCTCGATCGGCTTCCTCGCCTCGGCAGCGCTGGTCGTCTCGGCCGTCCTGCCGAAGGCCAAGCCCGTCGAGCGCACCGGCGGCGTCTACACCAAGGCCGTCTTCGGGACCCGGCTGTACTGGGCGACCCCGCGCCTGCGCGCCCTGCTCGCCCTCGACCTGGCGGTGGCCGCCGCCGGGGCCATCGTCTTCGTCAACACCGTCGTCATCGTCCAGGGCCACTTCCACAAGGCCACCGGGTTCGTCTCCCTCGCCCTCGGCGCCTACGGCGTCGGCTCCATCCTGGCCGCGCTCGCCCTGCCCCGGCTCCTGCGAAGGCTCAGCGACCGCGCGGTCATGCTGCCCGCCGCCTACGCGCTGCCGCTGATCCTGGCGGCCGTCGCGGCCGTCACCGCCGCCTCGGCCGGCACCTGGACCTGGGTCGCGCTCCTGGTGGCCTGGGCGGCGATCGGGGCGGCGTGCTCCGCCGTGCTCACCCCCGGCGGGCGGGTCATCCGCCGCTCCGCCGCCGACGCCGACCTGCCCGCCGCCTTCGCGGCCCAGTTCTCCCTCTCCCACAGCTGCTGGCTGCTCACCTACCCGCTGGCCGGTTGGCTCGCCGCGGGCGCCGGACTGCCCGTCACCGCCGTCGTCCTCGGCGGCATCGCGCTGGCCGCGACCGTCACCGCCACCACGATCTGGCCCCGCCGCGACCCCGCCAGCCTCGGGCACGTCCACCAGGACCTGCCCGAGGACCACCCGCACCTCGCCGACGCCCAGCAGACCGCGGACGGCTGGCGTCACGGCCACGACTTCGTCATCGACCGGCTGCACGACCGCTGGCCCCGCCGGACCGTCGGCGTCTGAACCGGCCTGTGAACCCGGCCCGCGCGTTCCCGCCGGGCCGGGTTCACACTAGCCTTCCCCCAGCAAACACACGGTCGATCCAACCGAGGAAGCCCCTGATGCCCAGCGCACCCCAGCAGGAGACCGAGCCCGCCGTCGAGGCACCGGCCGAGGCGCCCCGCACCGGCCGCCCCTGGCGCTGGCCGCTGGTCGGCGGGGCGCTCGCGCTGGCCTGCGCTACCGTGTTCGCCACCGTGGCCGTCACCGGGCAGGCCGACGCCAGGGCCGCGGTCGAGGTGGCCGACGTCTCGGCGGACGCCGACTTCTGCCGGGACATGATGATCCACCACGCCCAGGCCGTCGAGATGGCCACCATCGTCCGCGACCACACCGGCGACCCCGCCGTCCGTCTCCTCGCCTACGACATCATCACCAGCCAGTCCAACCAGCGCGGCATGATGCTCGGCTGGCTCCAGCACTGGCAGCTCGACCCCACCAGCCCCCGCCGCCCCATGGCCTGGATGGGCCACGACCTGCCCGCCCCGCAGGACGGCGCCCTGATGCCCGGCATGGCCACCAACACCCAGCTCACCGCCCTGTCCGCCCTGAGCGGACGGGACGCCGAGATCACCTTCCTCCGGCTCATGATCGCCCACCACCGCAGCGGCGTCGACATGGCCCGCGGTCTGCTGGAGCGCGGCAAGCAGAACGACGTCCGCCACCTCGCCGAGAAGATCGCCAACGGACAGGCCGCCGACATCGACCTCATGAACGACATGCTCGCCGAACGCGGCGCGGCGCAGCTCTGAGGAGACCGGACAGGTACTTCGATCCCGGCCGGCGACGCGGTCTGGCCGGTCCGATCCCGGGGAGCGTCCCCACGGGGTGACCCGGCGGCATCGCGCAGCACGGAAACAGGGGATGATGTGCGGGCCGTGAACGCCGTACCCGCCCCCCACGACAGAGCCGTGCCGCCGCCCGCCGAGGCGCGCCCCGGTTACCGTCCGCTGCCCGCGGGCAGGGCGGCGCTGTTCACGGGCGTGGCCACCGCGCTCGGAGCGGCGGGCCACCATCTGGCCACCGACGTACCGTTCGAGGCCGGACCGATGATGCTGGGGGCGGCGCTGCTTTTCGCCGGCACGCTCGCCGCTGCGCGTCGGCGGCGTTCCCAGCCGTTCTGGTTGGCCTGGACCGCCGGCGGTCAGGGTCTGCTGCACGTCCTGCTGACTCCGCCGCCCGCGCACCACCACCCGGCGCCGGGCGGAGCGGGCACGGGCCACCACGGCGGCGCGGCCATGCTCACGGCGCACCTGGTCGCCGCCCTCCTGGTGGGCGGCCTGGTCCACCGGGCCGACCAGGCCTGGTGGGCACTTCCGGCCACCCTCGCCAGGGCGGCGCGCCGCGCCCTGCGACGAGTCGGTCGGCCGCTGCTGGTCACGGTGCGGCCATCGAGACCCCGGCCACTGCGACCGTTCACCACACTCGTGCACGGGGCGCCGGGCCGCCTGACCGTCCACACGTTCCTGCGCAGGGGGCCTCCCGCGACGGGGCACCTTCCGACCTGACACCCGTCACCGCTCCGGAACACCCGCCGCACCGTCGGCCGGGTGCCGGACACCCCTGCTCCGGAGAACCCCTTCCATGAACCGCATCCGCACCACCGCCCGGGCCGCCGCCGTCGCGGCCGCCGTCGCCGGCGTGCTCACCCTGGCCACCCCGGCCTTCGCCCACGTCGAGGTCGAGTCCGAGGGCGCGCAGGCGCTGGCCACCGACGTCACCATCGCCTTCAACGCCGAAGCCGAGTCCACCACCGCCGGTGTCACCTCGCTGCGCGTCGTCCTGCCGACGGGCATCGCCCCCGCGGACGTCGCGCTCGCGGAGGCGCCGGACGGCTGGAAGCTCGCCGCCGGCGAGGACGGCTACACGGTTTCGGGCCCCGCGGTGACGCCCGGCAAGGACGTCGCGTACAAGATCACGGTGAAGCAGCTGCCCGACGCCGAGCAGCTCGCCTTCAAGACCCTGCAGACCTACAGCGACGGCCGGGTCGACCGCTGGATCGAGATCCCCGAGAACGGCGTCAAGCCGGACAAGCCCGCGCCGGTCCTCGCCCTCAAGCCCGCCGCGCCCGGTGCCACGCCGGTCGCGCCGAGCCCGGCGGCCACCGCGCCCGCGGCGACCCCGGCCGCACCCGCCACCTCGGCTGCCGCCACGGCGACTCCTCAGGCCCCGGCACCGTCCTCCGCGGCCGCCACGCCGACCCAGGCCGCGGCCGACACCACGAAGGACGACGGCTCCTCCGCCACCCCGATCGTCATCGGCGTCGTCGCGGTCCTGGCCGTCGCGGCCGGCGGTGCCTGGTGGTGGCGCCGCCGGAACACCACCGGCGCCTGCGGCGGGGGCCTCGGGGGCGGGCAGGGCGCGGCGGTCGAGCTTGCCGTTGGCGGTCAGCGGGAGGCGGTCGAGCGGCACCACAGCGGAGGGCACCATGTGGGCGGGCAGTTCGGCGGCGGCGTGGGCGCGCAGCGCCTCGGGTTCGGCGCCGCCGACCACGTACCCGACCAGCCGCTTGTCCCCCGGCACGTCCTCGCGGACCACCACCGCGGCGTCGGCGACGGCCGGGTGGGCGGCCAGCACGGCCTCGATCTCGCCGAGTTCGATCCGGAAGCCGCGCAGCTTGACCTGCTGGTCGGCCCGGCCGAAGTACTCCAGCACGCCGTCGGCGCGGCGCCGGGCGAGGTCCCCCGAACGGTACATCCGGGTGCCGCGCTCGCCGAACAGCTCGGCGTACGGGTCGGCGACGAAGCGGGTGGCGGTCAGCTCGGGGCGGCCGAGGTAGCCGCGGGCCAGGCCCGCCCCGGCCACGTACATCTCGCCGGTGACGCCGGGCGGGACGGGCTGGAGGTGCTGGTCGAGGACGTAGACCCGCAGGTCGGGGATGTTCACGCCGATGGTGCTGCTGCTCCCGGCCGCGGCGCTCGCCCGGTCCAGGGCGATGTACGAGACGTGCACGGTGGTCTCGGTGATGCCATACATGTTGACCAGGGTGGGCGCGTCCTCGGCGTGCCGGTCGTACCAGTCGTCCAGCCGGCCGAGTTCGAGCGCCTCGCCGCCGAACACCACGTAGCGCAGGGCGAGTTCGCTGCCGGGGCGGTCCCGGTCGGCGGCGCTGAGCTGGTAGAAGGCGGACGGCGTCTGGTTGAGCACGGTGACCCGCTCGCGGGCGAGCAGCTCCAGGAAGGCCGCCGGGTCGCGGCTGACCAGGTGCGGGACGACGACCAGTCGGCCGCCGTGCAGCAGGGCGCCCCACAGCTCCCAGACCGAGAAGTCGAAGGCGTAGGAGTGGAACAGCGTCCAGACGTCCTCGGCGCCGAAGCCGAACCAGTGGTCGGTGGCGCCGAACAGCCGGACCACGTTGCGGTGGGTGACCGGCACGCCCTTGGGGCGGCCGGTGGAGCCCGAGGTGTAGATGACGTACGCGATGTCCTCGGCGCCCAGCGGGCGGGTGCGCTCGTGCTGCTCCAGCGGGGCGGCGGGGAAGGCGGCGGACTCCGGTCCGTCGACCAGGATTTCGCGCACCTCGTGGGCGGGCAGCCGGGGCGCGGTGGCGCGGTCGGTGAGCAGGGCGGCGGGGGCGGCGTCGGCCAGCATGTAGGCGAGGCGGTCGGCCGGGTAGTCGGGGTCGAGCGGCAGGTACGCGGCGCCGGACTTGGCCACCGCCAGCAGGGCGACGACGAGTTCGAGCGAGCGCGGCAGGGCGAGCGCGACGATGGTTCCGGGGCCGATGCCCTCGGCGGCCAGCAACCGGGCCAACCGGTCGGCGCGGGCGGCGAGTTCGGTGTAGTCGAGCTGCTCGTCCCGGTAACTGACCGCGACGGCCTTCGGGTTGGCGGCGGCGGCCGCCTCGAAGAGCTCGGGCAGAGTCGCGCTCGACGCGGAGGTGACGGGGTCCCCGTTCCACTCGACCAGGGCGCGCAGCCGCTCCTCCTCGCCGATCAGCGGCAGCCGGCGGATCGGGGTGTCGGGGGCACTAGCGGCGGCGGTGAGCAGCCTGGTCAGGCGCTCCCCGAGGGCGGCCGCGGTGGCGGCGTCGAAGAGGTCGGTGCGGTACTCCAGGAAGCCGCCGATGCCGCCGTCGGCCAGCTCCCCGGCGTTGAGGGTGAGGTCGAACTTGGCGGTGCCGCTGGGGATCGCGGCGATCTCGGCGGTGAGGCCGCCGCCCAGGGCGATCCGCTCGTCCGGGCGGCTCTGCCAGGCGAGCATCACCTGGAACAGCGGGTGGCGGGCGAGCGAGCGGGCCGGGTTGAGCTCCTCCACCAGGCGGTCGAAGGGCAGTTCGCCGTGCTCGTGCGCGGCGAGCACGGTGCCCCGGACCCGGGCCAGCAGCTCGCGGAAGGTGGGGTCGCCGGAGGTGTCGGTGCGCAGCACCACCGAGTTGACGAAGTAGCCGACCAGCGCGGCGGTCCGCTCGTCCTCGCGGCCGGCCAGCGGGGTGCCGACCGGGATGTCGGTGCCGGCGCCGTGCCGGGTGAGCAGGGCGGCGAGCCCGGCTTGGACGGCCATGAAGACGGTGCTGTCGGCGGCCCGGGCGAGCCCGGCCAGGGCGGCGTGCGCCTCGGCGCCGAGCGCGAAGGGCACGGTGGCGCCCCGGTGGCCCGCGACGGCCGGGCGGGGGCGGTCGAGCGGCAGCTCCAGCTGGTCGGGCAGTCCGGCGAGCGCGGCGCGCCAGTGCTCCACCTGCCGGACGGCGAGCGGGGTGGGTGCGTCGGCGGTGCCGAGCCGCTCGCGCTGCCAAGCCGCGTGGTCGGCGAACTGGACGGTAAGTTCGGGGAGTTCGGGTGCCTTTCCAGCGGTCCTGGCGGTGTAGGCGGCGGCCAGGTCGCGCAGCAGCGGGGTGGTGGAGGCGCCGTCGCTCGCGATGTGGTGGAGCAGCAGGAGCAGGGTGTGCCGCTCGGGGCCCTCGGCGAACAGCGTGGCGCGCAGCGGCGGTTCGGCGGTCAGGTCGAAGGCGTGCCGGACGGCCTCCGCCAATTCGGCGGTGCCGTCGTGCAGTTCCAGGGGCGTCGGAGGCAGGATGCGCTGGTACGGCGTGCCGTCCGGCTCCTCCCCGTAGACGGTGCGCAGGACTTCGTGCCGGGCCACGAGGTCACCGAGGGCGAGGGTGAGGGCGGCCCGGTCGAGCGGACCGGCGAGGGTGAGCGCCAGCGGGATGTTGTAGGTGGGACTGGGGCCTTCGAGGCGGTGCAGGAACCACAGGCCGCGCTGGGCGGGCGAGAGCGGCATCCGTTCGGTGCGCGGGACCGGCACCGGGGCCGAGCGCGGTTCCTCGAGGGCCGTACCCGCGCCGGCCGTTCCACCGAGCAGGGCGGCGAGGCCCGCCGGGGTCGGCTGCCGGAACACGTCGGCGAAGCCGACCGGGGCGCCGAAGGTGTCGCGCAGCCGGGCGGCCAGGCGCCCGGCGAGCAGCGAGTGGCCGCCGAGGTCGAAGAAGGAGGCGTCCCGGCCGGGCGCCTGCGGCAGGCCGAGGACCTCGGCGAACAGGCCGCAGACCAGCTCCTCCTGGGGCGTGGCCGCCGCGGCGCCTGCGGCGGCCACGGCCGGTTCGGGCAGGGCGCGGTGGTCGAGCTTGTCGTGGGCGGTGCGCGGCAGTTCGTCCAGCAGCAGGACGGCCGCCGGGACCATGTGCGCGGGCAGCCGGGCGGCGAGCGCGGCGCGCAGCCCGTCCGGGTCGGGCGTGCTGCCGTGCTCCGGGACGGCGTAGCCGAGCAGGCGCTTGCCCTGCGGACCGGGCCGGGCGATCACCACCGCCTGGGCGACGCCGGGGAGTTCGGCGAGGACGGCGGCGATCTCCCCGGGCTCGATCCGGAAGCCGCGGATCTTCACCTGGTCGTCGGCGCGGCCGAGGAACTCCAGGGTGCCGTCCGGGCGCCGCCGGGCGAGGTCGCCGGTGCGGTACATCCGGCTGCCGGGCGGGCCGAACGGGTCGGCGAGGAAGCGCTCGGCTGTGAGGTCGGGGCGGCCGAGGTAGCCGCGGGCCAGGCAGGCGCCGGCCACGTACAGCTCGCCGGTGACGCCGTCGGGCGCGGGGCGCAGCGAGCCGTCCAGGACGTAGGCGCGGGAGCCGCGCACCACCCGGCCGCGCGGCGCGCCGTCCGGGCCCGGGGTCCAGGCGTAGGCGTCGACGGTGGTCTCGGTCGGGCCGTAGAGGTCGACCGGGTGCAGGCCGGGGACGGCGGTCAGGCGCTGCCAGAGCGCGGGCGGGGTGGCCTCGCCGCCGACCACGAGGACCGACGGGCGGTGCCGTCCCTCGTCCAGGATGCCTTCGGCGAGCAGGACTTCGAGGTAGGAGGGGGTGAGGTCGAGGTAGTCGATGCGCTCGCGGTCGAGGTGGGCGGCGAGCGCGGCCGGGTCGCGGTAGGTGGCGTCGTCCAGCAGGTGGAGCTCGTGGCCGTGGACCATCCAGAGCACCGGGTCCCAGGAGGCGTCGAAGGCGAAGGAGGCGCTGTGGGCGACGCGCAGCCGGTCCCGGCCGGTGCGGCGCACGGCGGGGGCGATGTGGTCCTCGCCGAGGCCGGCGTGCAGGTTGGCCAGCGAGGCGTGGGTGACGACCACGCCCTTGGGGCGGCCGGTGGAGCCTGAGGTGTGCAGCACGTAGGCGGGCTGGTGCAGGTGCGGCGCGGGCAGAGAGGCTGCGCCCTCGCGACCGGTCCCGCCGGCGTCCGGCCGGACGGTGGGCAGACCGGCGGGCAGGTCGAGCCCGGCGAGGGACTCCGCGGTGCCGATCGCGCAGACCGGGCGCGCGTCGGCCAGGACGGCGGCCAGGCGCTGGGCGGGGTGGGCGAGGTCGAGGGAGACGCAGGCGCCGCCCGCCTTGAGGACGGCGAGCATCGCGACCAGGGTGTCGGTGCCGCGCGGCAGGGCGATCGCGACCGGCGCGCCGCTCCGGACGCCGAGGGCGGCCAGCCGGCGGGCCAGCCGGTCGGCTACAGCGTCGAGCTGCCGGTAGGTCAGCGCACTCGCGCCGGAGCGGACGGCGACGGCGTCCGGGGTGCGGGCGGCCTGGGCGGCGAACAGCTCGGGCACGGTCCGCCCGACCGGGGGCTCGGTACGGCCCTCGGTGGCGCGGCGCAGGGCGTCCGGGCCGAGCAGGTCGATCCGGGCGATCGGCGCCCGCGGGTCGGTGAGCAGCAGGTCGGCGAGGGCGTCGAGGTAGCGCAGCAGGCCGTCGCGGTGGGCGGCGAGGGAGGCGGCGCCGTAGCGGGCCGGGGCGGCGTCGATGACCAGGCGCAGCGCGCCGTCCGGGCCGGGCGAGACGTTCAGGGCGAGGTCGTCGACCGGGCCGGCGGCGAGGTTGCGGACGGTGCCGGGCAGGCCGGCCAGGTCGAGGTCGCTCTCGAAGGCCTTGATGTTGACCATCGGGCCGAACAGGGCGCGGCGGTCGCCGGTGCGGGCGAGGTCCCGGCGCAGGTCCTCCAGCGGGTAGCGCTGGTGGCGGCGGACGGCGCGCAGCTCCCGGACCACGGCGCGCAGCAGGGCCTCGGCGCTGTCGGCGGGGCGGACGGCGAGGCGCAGCGGGAGCACGTTGGCGGCGGCGACGGGGGTGCGCAGGGCGGCCGGGCCGCGGCGGTTGGCGAGCGGCAGGCCGAGGACGACGTCCTGGGTGCCGGTCAGGCGGTGCAGGTAACCGGCCGCGGCGGCGAGGAGCAGCTCGGCCCAGGTGGCGCGGACGGTGCCGGCGGCGCGCTCCAGGCGGTCGCGGGTGCCGGCGGGCAGGTCGGCGGTGAGGCGGATCGACTCGCCGGAGGCGGCTTCGGTGACACCGGTGGGCTCGGTGACGCCGGTGGGCTCGGGGGTGTCGGCGCCGGGCAGGTCCGGGAGGGTGGCCGGGGTGTCGGCGTCGGCCATCCGGGCGGACCAGTGGGCGCGGTCGGCCTCGTACTCCGGGCTCTCGCGGTACGCGGCCTCCTCGGCGGCGGCCTCGGCGAGGGCGGCGAAGGGGTTCGGGGCGGGTTCGGCGCCGGCGGTGAGGGCGGTGTAGAGGGCGGCGACCCGGTCGCCGAGGAGGGTCAACGCGTAGGCGTCGACGGCGAGGTGGTGGATGCGGCGGTACCAGATCCGGCGGTCCCCGGTGAGCCGGATGAGCGCGTGGGTGAACAGCGGGCCCTCGGCGAGGTCGGCCGGACGGGCGAGGTCGGCGCGCATCCAGGCCTCGGCCTCGGCGACCGGGTCGGCGGCGGCGCGCAGGTCGAGGCGGCGCAGCGGCCAGCCGCGGCCGGGGCGCAGCTGCTGGCGGGGCGTGCCGTCGGGGCCGGTGACGACGACGGCGCCGAGCGCCTGCGCCTCGTCCACCGCCTGCCGCAGCGCCTGCTCGAACCGGTCCTCGTCGAGCGGGCCGGTGATCTCGACGGCGTCGCCGGTGTTGTAGACCGGGCTCGCGGGGTCGAGGGCCTGGGCGTACCAGATGGCGGCCTGGGCGGCGAGCAGCGGGACTTCAGCGCTCCGACGGTCGGCGATCGGGCTGTCGGCGATCTGGGTTTCGACGGCAGGCATGGGGTGGAGAGCTCCTCGGGGATCCGGAACGCCTTACTTAGGTTAGCCTAATCTAACTTCATAGGATCTGGTCAACGGCCCCGCAAGGCCGGGCCCCTGACATCCCGGAGGCGCCACCCATGCCCCTGACCGAGTCGCCGATCGCTCCGCCCGCCGAGGCCAAGCAGGCCGTGCGCGAGCGCGTCCACGCCCACCGGGCCGACCTGCTCGCGCTCAGCCGCCGCATCCACACCCACCCCGAGACCGCCTTCGAGGAGCACCGCGCGGCCGCCTGGTGCGCCGAACTGCTGCGCGAACACGGCTACTCGGTCACCGCGCCCGCCCACGGGCTGGCCACCGCGTTCGACGCGCGCCTCGGCAGCGGGCCGGTCACCGTCGCGCTGGTCTGCGAGTACGACGCGCTGCCCGGGCTCGGCCACGCCTGCGGGCACAACCTGATCGCCGCCGCCGGGATCGGCGCGGCGCTCGGGCTCGCCCCGCACGTGGACCGGCTCGGGCTCACCGTACGGGTGATCGGCGCACCGGCCGAGGAGCGCGGGGCGGGCAAGGCGCTGCTGCTGGAGGCCGGGGCGTTCGACGGGGTGGACGCGGCGATGATGGTCCACCCTTGCCCCGTCGAGGTCGCCGACTTCCGCTCCTTCGCGCTCGGCACGCTGTCCGTCCGCTACACCGGGCGCGCCGCCCACCCGAGCCTCGACCCGCACCGGGGGCGCAACGCCGCCGACGCGCTCACCGTCGCCCAGGTCGCGATCGGGCTGCTGCGCCAGCAACTCCCGCCGCAGTGGCGGGTGCACGGCATCACCACGGCGGCCGGGACGGCGCCGAACCTGATCCCGGACAGCGCGAGCGCCGAGTACGAGATCCGGGCCTCGGTGGCCGAGGACCTCGCCGAACTGCGCACCCGGGTCGAGGACTGCTTCCGCGCCGGGGCGCTCGCCACCGGCTGCGAGGTGGAGCTGACCCGGCCCGAACCGGACTACCTGGACATGCGCTCCGACCCCCGCCTGCTGGCGCTGTGGCGGGCCAACGCGGCGGCCCTCGGCCGGCCGGAGCCGGTGGAGAGCGGGCCCTTCGCCTGTACGGACATGGGGAACGTGTCGCACGCGGTGCCGTCCATCCATCCGGTGCTGGACATCACGGGCGGGGCCTGCGCCCCGCACGAGGCGGCGTTCGCCGAGGCGGCGCTGGGCGCGGCGGCGGAGCGGGCGGTGCTGGACGGCGCGGTGGCGATGGCGTGGACGGCGGCGGACCTGGCGGCGGGGGCGCGCTGACCGGCGGGCGAACAACTGACAACTTTCAGCGAACAGATGTTGAAATCTGTCATCTGACATCTGTTCGCTGAAGGCTGTCATCCCCCGAGCAGCGCCCCCGGCGCCATCCGCACCGCCGTCACGCCCAGCTCCCGCACCAGCGCCCCGAGCTCGCCCTCCAGGCGCGGGTCGGCGAGCACCACCGCGGCGCCCGTCCGCAGCGGCCACAGGTACTCCCAGAGCGGCAGGCCCAGGTGCAGCACCCGGTCGCCCGGCCCGAGCGGGTGCTCCGCCTGGAGCTCGCGCACCCGGCGGTCCGCCTCCCCGTGGGTGAGCCGGACGGCGGTCGGGCGCCCGCCCGGGCCGTACCCGACGCAGAGCAGGTGGTGCGGGGTGAGCGCCCGGGGCGGGTCGGTGGGCAGCTCACCGTCCGTCTCCAGCCCGGCCAGCGCACCCGGCACCCCCTCCCCCAGCACGCAGACCGGCGTGTTCTCCGCGAGCAGGCGCTCCCGCCGCCCGGGTGCGTCCGCCGGGTCCAGCGGCAGGTACGCCGCGCCCGACTTGGCCACCGCCAGCAGCGCCGTCAGCAGCTCCGCCGGGTCCCGGAGACCCGCCAGCCCGACCACCGCGCCCGGACGGGCGCCACGGGCGGCCAGGGCGCGCGCCAGCCGGTTGGCCGAGGCGTTCAACTCCCGGTAGCCGACGGTTTCCCCGCCCGCGAGCACCAGCGCCGGCGCGTCCGGCGTCCGGGCCGCCTGCGCCTCGACCGGGCCCACCGCGGTGGTCGCCGGATAGCGCACCGCCCGGCGCGGCAGCGGAGGCAGCTCCGGCGCCGGGGACAGCCCGGGCGCCGAGGGCAGCGCGGTCAGCCCGGCCGGCGCTGAAGGCGCCGCCGGCGGCTCCGCTCCGCGCACCGCGTCCCGGACCGCCCCGCCCGCCCCGGCCGCCATCACGCCGCGCCCAGCAGTTCGGCCCAGGCCTCGATCGCCGGGCGCTCCGCGAGCTGGACGAACGCCACCTCGGCGCCCGCCTCCTGCCAGCGCGCGGCGAGGGCCATCAGCCGGATCGAGTCCAGCCCCCAGTCGACCAGGTTCTCGTCCAGCGGGATCTCCGCCGGGTCCTCGCCGAGCAGGTCGGCGACCTCGGCCCGGATCCGCTCCACCGTGAAGCCCGTACCCGTCACTTGCCGCCCACCCCTTCGAATTCCACGATCTCCGCAACAGCCGCGACACCCGCGGCATCCGCACCGCCCGTAGAGCCCGCAACGCCCGCAGCGCCCGAGGCGCCCGAGCCCAGCGCGCCGAGCACGGCCTCCGCCGTGTCGACCACCCCGCAGCGCCCAGCCACCCAGGCCAGCGCGCCGCGGTGCTCCTCCGGCCCGAAGTCGGCGACCGCGTCGGCCACCACGAAGGCCTGGACGTCCCGCATCCAGGCGTCGCAGGCGGTGGCCTGCACCCCGATGTGCGCGTACACGCCGGTGATCACCAGCTGGTCCCGCCCCTGCTCGCGCAGCAGCCGCTCCAACTCGGTGCGCACGAAGGCGCTGTACTTCCACTTGGTGAGCACGGTGTCGCCCGGCGCCGGGGCGACGGCCTCGGCGACGGCGGTGGCCCGCGGGTCGTCCGGGATGCCCGGGCCCCAGAAGTCCTGCTGCAGCCCGCGCTCGGCCGGGCTCTGCCCGCCGAGCTGTGCCGAGTACACGACGGGGACGCCCGCGGCGCGCGCCGCGTCGGCCAACGCCGCGACGTTGCCCAGGAGTTCGGGCACCGGCGCGGCCTCCGCGTCGAAGGCGTCCAGGAAGTGGTTCTGCAGGTCGTGCACCAGCAGGACGGCGCGCGCCGGGTCCACCGTCCAGGAGACCCGGTTGGCGGGCAGCTCCTCGGCGGTGGGCATGGGATAGCGGGGAATGCGGGGCAGGCCCACGGTGGTGTTTCCTTAACTCGATGGCGTGGCAGGGGGATCAGCGGGCGGTCAGCGAGGCCGCGATCGCGGCGCGCAGGTCCTTCTTGCTGACCTTCCCGATCCCGGTGGCGGGGAAGGCGGCGACGAACTCGACCCGGTCCGGCACCTTGTACTCGGCGAGCCCGCGCTGTCGCACGAACCGCTTCAACTCGACGCCCTTCGGCGGCTGTTCGCGGTGCTCGGCGCGCAGCACCACATAGGCGCAGGTGCGCTCGCCCAGGTACGGGTCGGGCATCGACACCACCGCCGCGTCGTGCACCGCGGGGTGCGCGAGCAGGTGGTTCTCGATCTCCTCGGCGGCGACCTTCTCGCCGCCCCGGTTGATTTGGTCCTTGGCCCGCCCCTCGACCACCAGGTGGCCGGTCGGGGTGCGCCGGACCAGGTCACCGGTGCGGTAGAACCCGTCCGCGGTGAAGGAGTCGGCGTTGTGCTCGGGCGCGTTCCAGTAGCCGCGGATGGTGTACGGGCCGCGGGTGAGCAGGTGGCCGGTGGCGCCGTCGGGCAGGTCCCGGTCCTGGTCGTCCACCACCCGGACCTCGTCGTCCGGCGAGATCGGCCGGCCCTGGGTGGTGGTGATCAGCTCCTCCGGGTCGTCCAGCCGGGTGTAGTTGACCAGTCCCTCGGCCATCCCGAACACCTGCTGCAGCGTGCAGCCCAGCACCGGGCGCACCCTGCGGGCCGCCTCCTCGCTGAACTTGGCGCCGCCGACCAGCAGCACCTCCAGGCTCTCGTACCCGCGTGCGCCGCGCTCGGCGGCGTCCAGCCAGAGCAGGGCGAGCGGCGGCACCAGCCCGGTGATGGTCACGCCCTCGCGCTCGATCAGCGGGAAGGCCGTCTCCGGGGCGGGCTGCGGGCAGAGCACCACCCGGCCGCCGGCGTACAGCGTGCCGAGCGAACCCGGCGAGCTGAGCGGGAAGTTGTGGGCGGCGGGCAGCACGCACAGGTAGACGCTGTCCGCGTCCTGCCCGCACAGCTCGACCGAGCCGCGCAGCGAGTAGATGTAGTCGTCGTGGGTGCGCGGGATCAGCTTCGGCACGCCGGTGCTGCCGCCGGAGAGCTGGAGGAAGGCGACGTCCCCGGGCTCGGGCTCCCCGCCGAAGGCCTCCGGGCCGGGCCCGTCGCAGGGCACGTCCGCGAGCCGGACGTGCTCCCCCGGGTCCTCGCCGGCCACCAGCACCAGGCCCAGCGCGGGGTTCTCCGCCCGTACGCGGGTGGCGAGTTCGCGGTAGTCGTAGCTGCCCTCGACGGCGGGCACCACGTAGGCGGCCGCCCCGGTGAAGGAGCAGAAGTACCCGATCTCGGCGTACCGGTGGGCGGGCAGCGCGAAGACCGGCAGCGCGCCGATCCGGAACAGCGCGAAGACGACCTCGAAGAACTCGGCGGCGTTGGGCAGTTGGACCACCACCCGGTCTCCGGCCCGGATGCCCCGGGCGAGCAGCCCGGCGGCCATCCGGTCGGCCCGGCGGTCGAGTTCGGCGTACGTCCAGCGCCGCTCGGCGGTCGCCACCGAGTGGCCGCCCGGGTCGACGACGGCGGTCCGGCCGCCGTGCGCGGCGGCGCGTTCGCGCAGCATCCGCCCGAAGGTCTCGCCGCGCCAGTACCCGGCGGCCCGGTAGCGCTCGGCGAACTCGGCGGGGTACGGGGTGAACCCGGCGAGGACGGTCTCCAGCGGCGTCACCGGGCCACCCCCGCGGCGTCCAGGAAGGTGCGGAACTTGGCACTGGTCTCGGCGAGTTCGGCCTCCGGCCGGGACTGCTCGACCACGCCGGCGCCGGCGTACACCCGCAGCGTCCGCTCCTGCGCCTCGGCGCAGCGGATGGTGACCACCCACTCGCCGTCGCCGGTCGCGTCCTCCCAGCCGACCATGCCGGTGTAGAGGCCGCGGTCGAAGGGCTCGACCTCGTCGATCACCCGGCGCGCGACGTCCGTCGGCGTGCCGCAGACCGCCGGGGTGGGGTGCAGCGCACAGGCCAGTTCCAGGGCGGAGACCGCGGGGTCGGCCAGCTCGCCGCGGATCGTGGTGGCCAGGTGCCACATCGCGGCCGTCCGTACCAGGGTGGGCCGTTCGGGAACCTCCAGGGTGCGGCAGTACGGCGCCAGCGCCGCGCGCATGGCGTCCACCACGACGGCGTGCTCGTGCAGGTCCTTGGGCGACTCCAGCAGCGCGGCGGCGCGCCGCACGTCCTCGCCGAGGTCCTCGCTGCGCGGCACCGAGCCGGCCAGCGGGTTGGCCAGCACGGCCGTTCCCCGCCGGGAGAGCAGGAGTTCGGGGCTGGCGCCGATCAGGGTGCGGCCGCCGCCGGACGGGACGGCGAAGGTGTAGCCGCCCGGGTCGCGACGGGCCAGCCGCTGCAGGATGGCGGGCAGGTCCAGCGGCTCGGCGGCGCTCAGCTCCAGCGTCCGGGCCAGCACGACCTTGCTCAACTCCCCGCCGCGCAGCCGCTCGACGGCCGCCGCGACGCCCGCTCCGTACGTCTCCGGCGCGGGCACCTGGTCGATCCGCCAGTCGGTCCGCTCGGCCGGCGGCGCGGGCAGGGCGATCAGCGGGTCGTCGCACAGCGGCCCGGCGGTGCGGACCCGGGCGGGGACGGCGAGTTCGACCCGGCTGTCCCGGTCGAACGCCACCGCGCCGACCACCAGCGGCAGTTCGACCCCCGCCCGGGCGGCCTCGGCCAGCGTCCCGGCGACCCGCTCCGGCAGCGGCCGCCCGTCCTGCGGCACCCTGGCGTGCACGCCGGAGCCGAGCAGGGTGCGAGTCGGCGAGGCGAAGAACGCCTCGTCGGAGCCGGCCCGGTACTGGCCGAGCAGTCCGCTGGCCGCACCGATGACGGCGTGGTCCGGGCCCTCGGCGAGGGCGGTCGCCGGGGCGTCGGGCCCGGCGGGTATCGGCCCGGCAGGGGCGTGGTGCACCGTGGTCACGGCGGTTTCTCCAGTCTGGGACGGTTCTTCGGGAGGACGAGCGGGGGTGCTGGTGCTGACGGGAGCGGCGCGGAGCACCGCCGGGACCGCTCAGGCGCGCAGGGTCGCGCCGCCGTCGACGTACAGGTCGTGCATGGTGATGTGCCGCGCCCGGTCGGAGGCCAGGAACACCACCGCCTCCGCGACGTCGGCGGGCGCGGCGATCCGCCCGAGCGGGATGCCGACCCGCCAGGCACCCAAGTCGCCCTCGATCACCCGGCGTTCGGCCGCCTCGGCGTCCTCGCCCCACAGCGCGCGCTGCATCTCGGTGTCGGTCGAGCCGGGCGACACCACGTTGCACCGCACCCCGGACCGGGCGAGCTCCAGCCCCAGGCAGCGGGTGAACATGGTGGCCGCCGCCTTGGACGCCGCGTAGGCGGCCATCCCGGCCCGCGGCACCCCGGCGGCGTTGGACCCGACGGTGACGATCGCCCCGTGTCCGCGTTCCGCCATCCGCCGGCCGACGGCGCGGCCGGTGTGGAAGACGCCGGTGCTGTTGACGGCGAAGGTGTCCGCCCAGTCCTGGTCGGTGAGTTCGACGACCGGGGCGGTGCGCAGGATGCCCGCGACGTTCACCAGCGTGCCGATCGGTCCGACCTGGCGCTCGATCAACTCCACCGTGCTGTCCACAGCCTGGACGTCGGACACGTCCAGCAGGTACGGACGCACGGACGGCAGCTCGGCCACCAGGGCGTCGAGCCCGCCGGGGTTCCGGTCCACCGCCGCGACGACGGCGCCTTCGGCCACCAGCGCCCGCACCACGGCCGCGCCGATGCCCTGCCCGGCCCCGGTGACCATCGCGACGGCACCGGAAAATTCGGACTGTTGCACGGGACATCCCCTCCGACCAGCAAGATTAGGCAAGCCTAACCTAACACAGCTGTTCGCCTACGCCGAGAGTCTGTGCGAACGTCAACTCGTCCCGGAGGCCGCGCGACGCGCCTCCCGCACCCGAAACGCCCCCGGACACGACGAAGCCGCCCACCCCCGAACGGGGCGGGCGGCCTCGGTACCGTCCTCGGCAGCTCGTCGGCATCACCCGGGTACGGCGTAGCGGCCCGGTGCCGGCGGGGAGTTGTGTTCGCGGCGGTCGACCGGCCGCAGCCGGGCGGGCGCGTTAACGCGCCGTGGTCGCGGCCGTCGAAGGCTTCGCGGGCGCCGTCGGCGCCTTGGTGGGAGCGGCGGGAGCGGTGGGAGAGGTGGGAGCGGCGGGGGTGGTGGACACGGCCGCGCCGGGGGCGGGCGGGGCCGGGGCGAGGCCGGTGCAGCCGCGCAGGCCGTCGCGGCGCTTGAGGGCGGCCTCGGCGGTGACGCCGGTGACCGGCTGGGGGATGCCCTTGTCGTCGATGGTGGCCGGGGCGAAGGCCTCGCCGGTCACCTTGCCGTCCGCGGTGAGGGTGAGGGTGGTGACGCCGGTCTCGTTGGAGTTGGCGTAGTTGGAGGTGCCGTACCAGAGGAAGTTGCCGAAGCCGTACCCGATGTAGGTGTTGCCGAGCATGCCCGAGCCGACCATGGTGTGCGCGTGGGTGCCGACCACGGCGGTGGCGCCGGCCGCGGCGAGCTTCTTGGCGATCGTGGTCTGCGGGCCGGTCGGGCAGGCCTTGCCCTCGTCGCCCCAGTGCAGGTAGACCAGCACCACCGGGGCCTGCTGCTTCGCCGTCTCCACCGCCTTGACCAGCGCCGGGACGTCCAGCGCCGAGGCGATGCCGGGCTTGGCGGCG
This sequence comes from Kitasatospora sp. NPDC004799, assembly GCF_040609095.1. NCBI lineage: Bacteria > Bacillati > Actinomycetota > Actinomycetes > Kitasatosporales > Streptomycetaceae > Kitasatospora > Kitasatospora sp. NPDC004799. The sequence continues at coordinate 5,247 of NZ_JBEXJK010000040.1, read as the reverse complement.
CCGGCCCGCCACTTCTGGTTGGTGAGGTCCTCGACCTGGCTGGCGGCGACCACCGCGACCTTCACCCCGCGCACGGTGGTGACGTACGGGGCGTACGCCTCCTTGGCGTTGCGCCCGAAGCCGACCACCGGGATCGGCGAGGAGTCCTTGGCGGCGAGGGTGTCGGCGAGGCCGTCGGCACCGAAGTCCACGGCGTGGTTGTTGGCCATCGAGACGACGTCGACGCCCGAGTCCTTGAGCACCGACAGCGCCTTGGGCGAAGTGCGGAAGGTGTACGTCTTCGGCTCCGGGGCGCCGCGCCCGGTGATCGCGGTCTCCAGGTTGAGGACGGACAGGTCGGCCTCGGCGAGGGTGCGGGAGATCGGGCCGAGCGCCGGCTCGGGCGGCTGGACGGCCAGCCGGGCCTCGGTGCGGCCCTCGAAGTGGACGTCCCCGGCGAAGGCGACGGTGATGGTGCCGTCGGGCCGGGGCGGGGCGCCGCCGCCCGGGGCCGTACCGGAGGGCGAGCCGTCCGGCGCCGCGGACGTGCTCGGCGGGACGGGGGCGGCGGAGGCGGGAGCCGGGGCCGGCGACGGGTCGTCCGGCCCGCAGGCCGCGACGGCGGTCAGTCCGACGAACAGCGCGACGGCGGCCGCGGCACGGCGCATGAGTGGATCCCCCCGAGGATGGTGCGAGAACGGTCAGCCTACGCCACCGAATCGCCACCCCTCGGACCCGAGCCCACAACATTCCGGCCACAAAAGGGCGCTGTCGGGCCCCGGCCCGGGAGGCCGACGGCCGCTCCCCTGATGGCACACCTGGCCCAGCCGTCCCAATAGACCCACCCGTCCGGGCCATCCCGTCCCTGGCGCGGAGGCGGCCGGGGCGCGCAGCGTGGTGTACAGGGGGACGAGCCCCGCACCGAAGGCCGGGAGGTGTGACGTGATGGGCAGCAGCCAGCTCTCACCCGCAGACGGCCGGCCCCCGGCCACGGGCGGCCGACCGTCGACCGCGAACGGCAGTCGCTCCTCCCCCACCCGGGAGCGGCGGATCGTGGTCGGGATCGACGGCTCCGAGCCGTCGAAGGCGGCCCTGCGCTGGGCGGTCGGCCAGGCGGTGCTGACCGGGGCGACGGTGCACGCCGTGGCGGCCTGGGAGTACCCGTCGCTGTACGGGTGGTTCGCGCCGATGGTGGACGACGGGTTCGAGCGGACCGCCCGCCGCACGCTGAGCGCCGAGATCAACGAGATCCTGGGCCCGGACCGCCCGGTGGACGTCCGGGAGAGCCTGGTGCTCGGCCACGCCGCCGAGGTGCTGCTGGAGGCGGCCGAGGGGGCCGACCTGCTGGTGCTGGGCAGCCGCGGCCGGGGCACCTTCGCCCGGACGCTGCTCGGCTCGGTGTCCACCCGCTGCGCGGTGCACGGGGCCTGCCCGGTGGTGATCGTCCGCGCCGACGGGACGGCCACCGGACCGCCGCAGGCCGCGGCGGCGGCCGCGGCCGCCGGGGCAGAACAGCAGGTGCCCGGCGCCGTGCGCACCAAGGACTGGCAGCTCAGCCTGCACGTGGTCGAGGACGAGGACACCACCCGGGTGCACGCCGTGCTGGACGCCGACGGCAACGTGCTGCACAGCGACGCGCGCGCCCGCCGCAACCCGCGCGACGCCCCGGCGCCGCAGGTCGGCGACGACTTCGCGGTCGGCCGCGCCCTGGTGGACCTCGGCCACCAGCTGCTGCGCGCCGGTGTCCACGACGCCACCGGGCCCACCGAGGAGTGAGCCCCGCGCGGGGGTGTGCAGGGGCCCCGCGGCGTGGGCTCCGGGTCCTGGCGTGGGCACCGGACGGCCGGGTACGCCATGCTGAATCACCGCTGAAGCGCCGTACCTACTCCCGTGCCCCGACCGGAAGAGCCGCACCCCACCATGGACACCACCCCGGCCCCCGAGACCCCGGCCGCCCCCGGCCGTACTCCGGCCCCCGCTTCCGCTCCCGCCCCGGACCCCGCCCCCGCTCCCGACTTCACCCCCGAGGAGCGCGCGAGGGGCCGCGCGCTGCGCCGCGCCCAGCTGCCCTGGGCGCTGGGCGGGCGGCTGGCGGGCCTGGCGCTGACCCTGCTGCTCGGCCTCACCCCGGCCGGCGCCGCCCTGGTGACCACCGCCGGCAGCTGGTTCGGCGGCTCCCGGACGGCCGGGGTGCTGGCCGGCGCGACGGCGCTGCTGCTGCTCGGCCAGGCGCTGCAACTGCCGTTCGGCGCCGGGGTGCGGACCGTCCGGGCCCGGTACGGGCTGGTGACCCAGGGCTGGGGCGGCTGGGCGCTGGACGCCCTGCGCGGCCTCGCGCTCACCCTCGTCCTCGTGCTCCCGCTCGCCCTCGGCCTGTTCACGCTGACCGCGTGGTCGCCGCAGCGCTGGTGGCTGCCGGCGGCGGGCGCGGCGGCGCTGCTGACCGCCGCGCTCTCCTTCCTCCACCCGCTGCTGATCGAGCCGGTGTTCAACCGCTTCACCCCGATGCCCCCGGGCGAGCTGCGCACGGCGCTGCTCGCGCTGGCCGAGCGGGACGGCGTCCGGGTGCGGGACGTCCTGGTGGCGGACGCCTCCCGCCGCACCACCGCGCTCAACGCGTACGTCTCCGGGTTCGGGGCGACCCGTCGGATCGTCGCGTACGACACGCTGCTGACCACCGCCGAGCCGCGCGAGGTGGAGCTGGTGGTCGCGCACGAACTGGGGCACGTCAAGCACCGGGACGTGCCGGTGGGCACCGCGCTGGGCGCGGTCGGTGCGGCCGTCGCGGTGGCCGTCCTCGGCCTGCTCGCCGCCTGGCGGCCGCTGCTGGACGCCGCCGGGGCGACCGACCCGGCGGACCCGCGGGCACTGCCCCTGCTGGCGGCGCTCGCGGCGCTGCTGGGCGCGCTCTCGGGGCCGTTGCAGTGCGCGGTGAGCCGCCGGATCGAGGCCAGGGCGGACCGGCACGCGCTCGAACTGACCGGGGACGTCGAGCAGTTCGTGGCGATGCAGCGCAGACTGGCGGTGGCGAACGTCTCGGATGTCGACCCGCCTCGGGTGCTTGAGCTACTGTTCGCCACTCACCCGAGTGCGACCGGCCGGATCGCCGCAGCCCGTGCCTGGCAGGCCGCACCGGAGCAGCGGGCGCCGGAGCGGCGCGCGACCCCGGGCAAATCCGTTGTATAGTGCAACAAATATCGAGGGGGTAGGAACGCCGTGCCCGGCCGCCAGTCGTCCATCGAGACCATCCAGCGCGAGCTGACCGCCTTCGCCCGCCGCGCCCGGCACAAGGCCTCCCAGCTGCACCCCGACCTCTCCCTGGTCACGTACAGCATCCTCGACCTGATCACCGAGCGCGGCGGCTGCCGGGCCGCCGACGTGGCCGCGTACTTCATGCTCGACAAGTCCACCGTCAGCCGTCAGGTCACCGCCCTGGAGAAGCTCGGCCTGCTGGCCCGCGAGACCGACCCGGACGACCAGCGCGGCCAGATCCTGCGCGCCACCGAGGCCGGGCTCACCCTGCTGCGGGACGCCAACGAGCAGCGCCGGCTCTCCTTCACCGCGCGCTTCACCGACTGGTCCGACGAGGACGTCGCCCGCTTCGCCGACTACCTGGCCCGCTACGGCCAGGAGGGCTGACCGGACCCCTCCGGCGCGCGGCCCGGGCCCCCCGTGGCCGCCCGGGTGTCCGGGTGTCCGGGTCCGCCCGGGTGTCCGTGGCCGCCCGGCCGGCCGGCCCCGCGCTACGGCCTGTACGGCAGCTGCGGCACGTCGAAGCAGTTCGTGGTCATCGACGGCACCTGGGTGACCCAGCCGCCCTGCCCGCCCCGGGCCGCGTCCTGCCAGCGGGCGGCGTTCAGGCAGGCCCGGGTCGGCCCGGTGGGCGGCGGTCGCGGGACGAACGAGGCCGGCAGGATCAGGCCGTGCGCGTCGTACGGCTCGGCACGGTTCATGAACGCCTCGACGCAGGAGCGGGTCGGCGCGGCGCCGCAGGAGTCCAGCGCGTCGGTCAGCCACTGCGCGCCCGCCCAGCCCTCCAGCTCCCAGGCCGACAGCCGGGCCGCCCGGTCCGGGAAGTAACGGGCCATCGCGGTACGGAAGTCGTGCACCGCCGGGTACCGCTCGTCCTCGTAGTTCAGGCTCGACGAGGTCGCCCACAGCGCGTTGCGGCAGTCCGGCGAGGCGGCGTAGTCGGTGCGCACCGTCTCCGACCAGTTCTGCACGTTGGTGACCTTCGCCGCCACCGTCACCCCGGCCTCGTCCAGCGCCCGGCACAGCGCCGCGTTGCCCCGGGAGTCCATCGCGTCGAACAGCAGCTGCGAGCCGTCGGCGCGCACCGCCGCCGCCACCGCCTGGAAGTTCGGCAGCGCGAAGTCCACCGTCTGGAGCAGCACCCGGTACCCCTCGGCCTCCAGCCCGGCCTTCAGCTGTCCGGCGTAGCGGGTCGAGTCGGCCTGGTTGTAGGCGACCACGGCGGCACTGGTCGCACCCAGGCGCTGCTTGAAGAAACGGAACACCTCGGTGCTCTGGTAGAGCGTCCCGTTCCAGCCGACCGCCCGCCCGTCGCGCGGGGCGGCGCTGCCGTAGATCCCGTACAGGTGCGGCCAGCGGTCGTACTCGGTGCCGATCGGCTGGCCGCCGACGTCCGGCACCGCCCTGCCGCTCACGTACGGGGCGCCCGCGTAGTCGAGGACGCTTCCGCTGACGAAGGCGAACACGTGCGCCTGGTCGATCAGCCGGTGCACGCAGTCCTGGTTGCCGACCCCGCTGCCGCCGTCGTCGCAGGTCACCAGCCGGACGGTGCGCCCGTGCAGGCCGCCGCGGTCGTTGAGGGCCTGGAAGAAGGCCTGGGCGCCGTAGCGCGGACCGCTGAACACCTCGCTGCCGACCGGGCTGGTGAGCGAGGTGACGAGGCCGATCCGGATCTCGGTGGGGGTGACCCCGGTGTCGGAGGCGGGGTTGGCGCTCCCGCTCGCGCCGGTGGTTCCGGTGACCCCGGTGGCGGGCGAGGCGAGGGTGGGGCGAGCGGTGAAGGCCTCGCCGGGCAGCCGGGTGCCGCAGCCGACGAGCAGAGCGAGGGTCAGCAGGAGGGCGGTGCGGGCAGTACGGGCGGTACGGGCAGTGCGGGCGGTACGGGCGTTCCCGGCGATGCGGGAGCGGCTGGGACGGGCCGCCGCCGGGACACGGCCGGGGGGGGCGGGCGGGGGGCCGCGCCGGGGCCCCCGGCCCGCCGGGGCGCGCGGGGGCCGCCGGCGCACCCAAAACGCC
>NZ_JBEXJK010000039.1:0-34887 GCF_040609095.1 Kitasatospora sp. NPDC004799 | reverse complement strand
GGCGTAGCGGTCGCCGGTCACGGGCACGTCGATCTCGGCCAGCAGCCGGCCGCCGGCCCGGACCTCCAGCCGGGCGGCGCCGTCCGCGCCGTCCGCGCGGGCGGTCTCGACCTCGACCCGGACGGCGCCGGAGAGGTCGACCTCGCGGAACAGCAGCACCGCGGGCCGCCCGGGGTCGGCGGGCGCCACGGCGTCGCCGTCGGCGCGGGTGGCGTCGACGATGGCGGCGTCCGCGTGGTCGTCGAAGTCGACGGCCCGGACGGTCCGTCCGACGACGGCGCGGGCCGCGGGCGCCGCCCCGGTCACGGTGAGCGGCGTGACGAGGACCTCCTCCTCGGCCGACCTCGCCACGACGACCTCGTAGCGGCCGGGGTCGACGGCGAAGGCGCCGGTGGCGACGTCCCAGTGGGCGAACCGCTCGGCCGGCAGCCGGAACGCCAGCTCGCGGCTCTCCCCCGGCTCCAGCCGGACCTTGCGGAAGTCGGCCAGGCGCAGCCGGGGCGCCTCGTAGCGGGCGTCCAGGGCGCGGACGTAGACCTGGACGACGTCGCTGCCGGGGCGCCGGCCGCGGTTCTCCACGGTGACCGTGAGGTCGACCTCGCCGTCCTGGCCGATGGACGGCTGCGACAGGCGCGGGTCGCGGTAGGCGATGTCGGTGTAGGACAGCCCGTGTCCGAAGGGGTAGAGGGCGGCGCCCCGGTGGTACTGGTAGGTCCAGCCGGCCTTGATGATGTCGTAGTCCAGCGGGGCGGGCAGCGGGTCGTCGCCGCGGTACCAGGTCTGCGGCAGCCGGCCGGCGGGCTCGGCCTCGCCGAGCAGGACGGCGGCCAGCGCGTGGCCTGTCTCCTGCCCGCCGTGGGAGGTCCACACCACGGCGGGCAGGTGCTCTGCGGCCCAGTCGGCGCCGAACGGGTAGCTGCTCATCAGCACCAGTGCCGTCTGCGGGCGGGCTTCGGCGACGGCGCGCAGCAGTTCCTCCTGGCCCTCGGGCAGGCGGACGTCGGCGCGGTCCTCGGTCTCGCGGCCGTTGATCATCGGGTGGTTGCCGAGGACGACGACGGCGGCGTCCGCCGTCGCGGCGGCTTCGCGCGCCTCGGCGCGGCCGTCGCGCAGCAGCTCGCGCTGCCAGCGCTCGGCGTCGTCGGCGCTCCGGGCGGTGACGCTCACCCGGCCGTCGGTCGGGTCCACGGCGGCGTAGCGGCCGGTGAACACGTTGCGCAGCAGCACGGTGTCCTCGCCGGCCGGTTCGAGCCGGAAGGTCTCCTTGACGAACCAGGCCTTGATGACGTCCTGGTCGGCGGCCAGGCCCTCGTCGTCCTGGAGGGCCAGGTAGCGGCCGGTGTCGGCGGCGCGCAGCGCGAGGGCGCCGCCGCCCCAGTCGGTCACGTCGAAGGAGGTCTTGCCGAGCAGGTCGCCGGTGGTGCGCGAGCGCAGGGCGATCCGGTCGCAGCCCTCCACCCGGACGATCTCGCCGCCGTGCGGGGCGAGGGCCGCGCCGAGGCCGGTGGCCACACCGACCCGGTACGGCATGGTGCCGCTGTACCAGTCCTCGAAGAGCGCGTCGGCGAGCGGGCCGATGACGGCGATCCGCGGCGTGCGGGCGGGGTCGAGCGGCAGCAGGCCGTCGTTCTTGAGCAGGACGACCGACTCGGTCGCGGCCCTGCGGGCCAGGGCGCGGTGCTCGGGGCTGTCGATCACCTCCGGGCCGATGGCGGCGTACGGGTCCAGCTCGGGGTCGAACTCGCCGAGACGGAAGCGCACTTCGAGCTGGCGGCGGACGGCGCGGTCCACGTCGGCCTCCTCGATCAGGCCGCGGTCCAGCGCCTCGCGCAGCCGGCCGACCACCGTCTCCGTGTCCTCGCCGTGGTCGGTGTAGCTGTCGATGCCGGCCTTGAGCGCCGCCGCGTGGGACTCGGCGTGGTCGTCGAAGTAGTGCTCCGGGTCGACCAGGTTGGACGGCGCCTCGGCGTCGCTGACCACGAACAGCTCGTGTCCGGTGGGCTCGGCCCAGCGGCGCAGCTCCGCCTCGATCAGCGGACTCACGTGGCAGGGGCGGCCGTTGACCAGGTTGTAGGCGGCCATCGCGCCGGTCGCGGCGCCGGAGGCGATGACCGGGCGGAAGGCGGCCAGGTCGTACTCCTGGAGGACGCGCGGGCGCAGTCCGGAGGAGGTGGTGCAGCGGTCGTCCTCGTTGTTGTAGGCGAGGAAGTGCTTGAGCACCGGGGCGGTGCGCAGGTAGGCCGGGTGGTCGCCGGAGAGCCCGCGGCAGAACGCCTCGCCGACCCGCGCGGTGTGCACCGGATCCTCGGAGTACCCCTCCTCGTTGCGCCCCCACCGGGGGTCGCGCAGCAGGTTGAGCACCGGGGCCCAGGCCTGCAGGGAGTTGGGCCCGCGCTCGGGGGAGCCGACCGCCGGCGGGCGGTGGTAGTGGAAGGCCCGCAGCTCGGTCGAGACCGCCTCGCCGACCGCGCGCACCAGCTCCTCGTCCCAGCTGGCGCCGAGGCCGACGGCCTGCGGGAAGACCGTCGCCACCCCGAGCCAGGAGACGCCGTGGAGGCCCTCGCTGCCGGTGCGGAAGGCGGCGACGCCGAGGCGCGGGACGGCCGGCGCGTACTGGTGCAGCATCGCGAGCCGTTCGTCGAGCGTGAGCCGGTGGAGCAGGTCGTCGACGCGCTCCCGCAGGGGAAGCGTGGGATTGCGGAAACCGGGCAGGCCGGCAGCGGACACGGGCACGGAACTCACCTGGGACACCCCTCGGGCGGGCTGGGCTCGGAGATCGCTTTTCGAAGCGCTTCGACGCTGACACGCTCCCCCGGTCGTGTCAACTCCCCAGGAAACAAACGATTTTGCTTTTGTTCAGCCTCTTGCTCAACTCGTAACGCGTCGTTAGTGTCGCCGAAACATCCAAGCGCTTCGACGCTCATACCGCGCTTCGACGGAGAAGGGGCCCGGCCACCATGAGATCCGGATTGAACCGCAGGAGCTTCCTGACCACCGCCGCCACGGTCGCGGGAGCCGCCGCGATGGCGCCCCTGCTGACCGCCTGCGGCGGCGGCTCGACCAAGAAGGCCGGGGCGAACACCAAGGAGGGCCTCAAGGCCGCCCTGCCGGCCTACGTGCCGAACGCCGGCGCGGTCAAGCCGGACATCGCCCCCGTGCAGGGCTCGGGCGACGCCGCCACCGACCCGGCCTACCTCTCCTACCCGGCGTCCCCTCCCGCCAGCGTCTCCGGCGTTCCGGGCAAGGGCGGCAGCTACACGGCGGTCACCCCGCTGTGGGGCACGGCCCCGCCGGCCGGCAACTCCTTCTACCAGGCGATGAACAAGGCCCTCGGAGTCGAGCTCACCGTCAAGCCGACGGACGGGATCAACTACAGCACCATCATCCCGACGATGACCGCCGCCAAGAAGCTGCCGGACTGGATCAACCTGCCGGCCTGGATGAACAACGCCTTCAACACCGGCGGGCTGGCCGGCACCCAGCTCGCGGACCTGTCCCCCTACCTGTCCGGCGACAACATCAGGAAGTACCCCAACCTGGCCGCCCTTCCCACCGGCGCCTGGCAGCACGGCATCTGGGGCGACAAGCTCTACGGCATCCCGTGCTTCTCCACCACCTTCGGCATCCCCGGCGCCACGTTCTACCGCCGGGACGTCCTCGAGGCCCGGGGCATCACCGCCGACCAGATCAGGTCCGCCGCCGACCTGATGGACCTCGGCAAGGAACTGACCGACGCCAAACGGGGCGTGTGGGCCTTCGACGACGTGTGGACCTACCTCCAGGTCGCCTGGAACGTCCCCATGAACTGGCGGATCGACAACGGCAGACTGGTCCACCCGACGGAGACCCAGGAGTTCATGGAGGCCCTCGACTGGCACAACCGCCTGGCCGCCTCGGGCTCCATGCACCCGGACGCGCTCGCCGGCGACGTCTCCAACGGGGCCACCCGCTTCTACAGCGGCAAGACGCTCATCGCCGGCGGCGGACTGGGTGCCTGGAACCTGAGCGACCACCAGTCCGGCACCGCCGCGGACCCGAACTACCGGCGCGGCGCGCTCAACGCCGTCACCGCCGACGGCAAGGGCACGCCGGTGATCTACATGGGCGCCGCCGCCAGCATGATCAGCTACCTCAACGCCGATCTGAAGCCGGAGCAGATCCAGGAACTGCTCGCCGTCGCGAACTACCTCGCCGCGCCCTACGGCACGGCCGAGTACACCATGCTCAACTTCGGCGTCGAGGGCGTCCACCACACCCGGGTGAACGGCGTGCCGACCTTCACGGAGGAGGGGAAGAAGGACGCCCAGGTGACGACCTACGCGTTCCTGGCCGCCGGCCCCTCCGTGACCAGCAACCCGGGCGGCGAGCAGATCAGCAGGGACTACGCGAGCTGGTCGGCCGCCAACGTCAAGTACCTCACCAAACCGCTCTTCTGGGGCATGAACCTCAGCATGCCGCAGGCCATCGCCTCGGCCGCCGCCGCGCAGAACGTCAACGACGCCATCACGGACTGCTACCACGGCAAGAAGAAGGTCTCCGAGGTGCAGGACGTCATATCCAGCTGGCGCTCCGGCCCCGGGGAGCGGCTCAAGGCGTGGATGACCGACAACGTCCTCAACAAGTACGGCACCGGCCAGTGAGCACCGCGGTGCGCAAGCGCCCGGCCGCCCGCGCCGGCGGGACCGGCCCGGCGCGCCTGGGCTGGCGGACCAGGCTGCGGCGCGACAGGTCCCTCCTGCTGATGACGGTCCCCGCCGTCGTCCTGCTCCTGGTGTTCAACTACGTGCCGCTGTTCGGCATCGTCACCGCCTTCCAGGAGTACGACCCGCTGGTCGGGGTGTGGAACAGCGAGTGGGTCGGCTTCGACCAGTTCCAGCAGCTGCTCAACGACTCGGCGTTCTGGGCCGCGATGCAGAACACGCTGTACCTGAGCTTCGTCCAGCTGGTTCTCTTCTTCCCGGTCCCGATCGCCCTGGCCCTGCTGCTCAACTCGGTGCTGAGCGAGCGGCTGCGCAACTTCTTCCAGTCCGTGGTCTACCTGCCGCACTTCTTCTCGTGGGTGCTGGCGGTCACGATCTTCCAGCAGATGCTCGGCGGCGCCGGCGTGCTCAACCAGTTCCTGCGCCAGCACGACATCAGCACCTGGGACATCATGACCAACCCGGACACCTTCGCCCTGCTGGTCACCTCCCAGGCGATCTGGAAGGAGGCGGGCTGGGGGATCATCGTCTTCCTGGCGGCGCTCAGCGCCATCAACAGCGAGCTGTACGAGGCCGCGGCGGCGGACGGCGCCGGGCGGTGGCGGCGGATGTGGCACATCACGCTGCCGGGCCTGCGCGGAGTGATCGTGCTGATGCTGGTCCTGCGGCTCGGCAACGCGCTGTCCGTCGGCTTCGAGCAGTTCCTGGTCCAGCGCAACGCGGTCGGCCACGAGGCCGCCGACGTCCTGGACACCTTCTCCTTCTACTACGGCATCGCCACCGGCGGCTACAGCTACGGCGCGGCGGCCGGGCTCTTCAAGAGCGTGGTCTCGCTCGTGCTCATCTGGGGCGCGAACAAGCTGGCGCACGCCTTCGGCGAGGACGGGCTGTACCGCAGATGACGAACGCACTCACCATGGGTTCGCGGGGCGAGAAGCGCCGCACCGCGACAGCAGCCGCCCGCCGCCGGGCCCGCTCCGCCCGCCCGCCCTGGGAGGAGCCGCCGACCGCGGCCGGCAAGGCCGCCAAGGGCCTCACGCTCGGCGGGACGCTCGCGGTCATCCTGGTCCCGCTCTGGATCATCGTGCTGACCAGCTTCTCCACCCCCGGCGCCATCAACCGGGCCGGCGGCCTGGTGATCTGGCCGGACGGCCTGACCACCGAGACGTACCGCCAGATGCTCGGCGACCCGACGATCGTCACCGCGCTGGGGGTGAGCCTGGGCATCACCGTGGTCGGCACCGCCGTGTCCATGGTCGTCTCGGTCCTGTGCGCCTACGGCCTCTCCCGCTCCCGGTCGTTCGGGCAGCGCTTCGTCCTGATGCTGCTGATCGTCACCATGTTCGTCGGCGGCGGCCTGATCCCGAGCTTCCTGGTGGTCACCGAGCTCGGCGGCTACGGCCAGTGGTGGGCGCTGATCCTGCCGAGCGCGGTCTCCGTCTTCAACATCCTGGTGCTGCGCTCCTTCTACCAGGACACCTCCGCCGAGCTGATCGACGCGGCCCGGGTGGACGGCGCCGGCGAGTGGCGGATCCTGTGGTCGGTCGTCCTGCCCACCTCGCGCGCCGTCACCGCCGTCACCGCGCTGTTCTACGCCGTCGGGTACTGGAACTCCTTCTTCAACGTCATGCTCTACATGCCGACGGACAGTCAGAAGTGGCCGCTGCAGTACGTGTTGCTCACCTACGTCAACCGGGCCAACGGCCTGCCCGGCTCGGTCAACTCCGGCTTCGGGGAGACCCACGCGCAGACCGCTCCACTGTCCCTGCAGATGGCGGTCGTCGTCCTCACCCTGGTACCACTGGTGATCGTGTACCCGTTCGTGCAGAAGCACCTGCGCACCGGTGTCCTCACCGGCGCGATCAAGGGCTGAGCCGAACCGGGCACCCCAGAACGGGAGCGGCCCCGCGCACGGCCTCCCCGCCGCGCGGCCGGGCCGCTCCCACCGGAACCGACACGAAGGAAGCACAACGATGGTGACACTCGCCGATGTGGCCAGGCACGCCGGCGTCTCGTCGAGCACGGTCAGCTACGCCCTCAGCGGCAAGCGGCCGATCTCCGACGAGACCCGGACCCGCATCGAGCAGGCCATCACGGACCTCGGCTACCACCCCCACGCGGGCGCCCGGGCCCTGGCCGGCAAGCGCTCGCACATCATCGCCCTGGTGGTGCCGCTCCACCCCGAGGTGCACGTGCCCACCATGATGGAGATCGCCATCGCCGTCACCGTCGCGGCCCGCGAACACGGCTACGACGTCCTGCTGCTCACCAACGACGAAGGCCCCGACGGCGTCCGCCGCGTCGCCGCCACCGGACTCGCCGACGGCGTCATCCTGATGGACGTCCGGCTGGACGACGACCGCATCCCGGTGCTGCGCGCCCACGACATCCCCGCCGCCCTCATCGGCCTGCCCGACGACCCCACCGGACTCTCCTGCGTCGACCACGACTTCGCCACCGCCGGCGCCCTGTGCGCCGACCACCTGGCCGACCTCGGCCACCGCGACATCGCCTTCATCGGCTACAGCAGCGGCGTCTACCGGCGGCACGCCGGCTACGCCGAGCGCACCCTGAACGGCTTCCGCGCCCGCGCCGAGCGGCGGGGGCTGCGCTTCCTGCACCGGCCGTGCGAGGGCACCTACGAGAGCACGGCCGGCACCCTGGCCCGGGTCCTCGCGGACCGGCCCGACACCACCGGGTTCGTCGTGCAGAACGAGGGCGCGATCGGCCCGCTGCTCAGCCTGCTGCGCGCCAGCGGACGGACCGTGCCGGAGGACGCCTCCGTCGTCGCCATCTGCCCCGACGCCCTGGCCGAGCAGCACGCCCCCCGGCTCACCTCCGTCACCGGCCCGAAGAAGGACCTCGGGCAGGTCGCCGTCGACCAGGTGATGGCGAGGATCGCCGCGACCACCGCCGGCGACGAGCCGAAGGACCAACTCCTCCTGATGCCACCGGAACTGGTGGTCCGCGAGAGCACCGCACCGGCCCCGCACCGCAGTTGACCTCCCCTACCGAAGGAGCAGCTCCCCATGGACGTCCGCCGGCTCACCGACCGCCTCGGCGGCCTCGCCTTCGGCGGGGACTACAACCCCGAGCAGTGGGACGCGGAGGTGTGGAAGCAGGACGACGAGCTGATGCGCCGGGCGCGGGTCAACCTCGCCACCGTCGGCGTCTTCTCCTGGGCCCTGACGGAGCCCGAGGAGGGCCGCTACGCCTTCGACTGGCTCGACGCCCACCTCGACCGGCTGCACGCGGCCGGCGTCGCCGTCGACCTGGCCACCCCCACCGCCTCCCCGCCGCCGTGGTTCACCCTGGCCCACCCGGACGCCCTGCCCGTCGGCCCCGACGGCACCCGGCTGACCCACGGCAGCCGGGACACCTACTGCGTCGCCGCCCCCGCCTACCGGCTGGCCGCCCGCCGGATCGCCGCCGCCCTCGCCGAACGCTACGGCGACCACCCGGCGCTCGCCCTGTGGCACGTGCACAACGAGTACGTCTCGCTCTGCCACTGCGACCACGCCGCCGCCGCGTTCCGGGTCTGGCTGCGCGCCCGGCACGGCTCCCTGGACGCCCTCAACCAGGCCTGGGGGACGGCCTTCTGGAGCCAGCGCTACACCTCGTGGGAGCAGATCCTGCCGCCCCGGAGGAGCCAGTGGCACCGCAACCCCGGCCAGGCCCTGGACTACAGCCGCTTCTGGTCCGACGAGACCCTCGCCGCCTACCGCGAGCAGCGCGACGCGATCCGCGCCCACAGCGACCGTCCGGTGACCACCAACCTGATGATGCCCGGCTACCAGAGCCTGGACCTGTGGGCCTTCGGCCGCGAGGTCGACCTGGTCTCGGTCGACCACTACCCCACCGCCCCCGGCGTCGACGCCGCCGCCCACGCCGCCTTCGACGCCGACCGGGCCCGCTCCTTCGCCGGCGGCGCCCCCTGGCTGCTGATGGAGTCCGGCACCAACACCGTCTACGTCGGCGACCGCGTCCTCCCCAAGGAGCCGGGCGACATCCTGCGCCACTCGCTCGCCCACATCGCCCGCGGCTCGGAGGGCGCGCTGTTCTTCCAGTGGCGCCAGTCCAAGGCCGGCGCCGAGACGTGGCACTCCTCGATGGTCCCGCACGCCGGGCCGGACAGCCGTACCTTCCGCGAGGTGACGGCGACCGGCGAGGCCGTCGCCCGGCTCGGCGAGCTCGCCGGCTCCACCGCCCGGGCCGAGGTCGCCGTGCTGCACGACTCCGACGCCTGGTGGGCGATGAACGTCGACGGCCTGCCGTCCGCCGAGCTCGACTACATCGGCCCGCTGCGCCGCGCCCACCGGGCGCTGTGGGACGCCGGGCTGACGGTCGACTTCGCCCACCCCGAGCGCGACCTGAGCCGCTACCGGGCCGTCCTCGCCCCCGCGCTGTTCCTGCTCACCGACGCGGCCGCCGAGAACCTGCGCCGCTACGTCGCCGACGGCGGCACCCTGCTCGTCCAGCACTTCAACGGCATCGTGGACGAGCGCCTGCACGCCCGACTCGGCGGCTACCCGGCCGCCCCGCTGCGCGAGGCGCTGGGCATCCGCGTCGAGGAGCACCGCCCGCTGGCGCGGGGCGAGGAGGTCGCGCTCTCCGACGGCTCGACGATCTCCTCCTGGAGCGAGTCCCTGCGCACCGAGGGCGCCGAGGCGCTCGCCGCCTACACCCACGGCCTGCTGGCCGGCCGCCCGGCGCTCACCCGCCACGCCTTCGGCTCCGGCCACGGCTGGTACCTCTCCACCCGCCTCGACGACGCGAGCTACACCGCACTGGTCGGCCGGCTGCTCACGGAGGCCGGGGCCGCCCCGGAGCTGCCGGGCCTGCCGGCCGGGGTCGAGGCCGTCACCCGGCACGCCCCGGACGGCCGGAGCTGGCACGTGCTGATCAACCACCTCGACGAGGCCGTCCCGCTGCCGCAGCCCGGCCACGACCTGCTCACCGACGGCACCGTGAGCCGGCTGCCGGCCGGCGGCTGCGCCGTCCTGCGCGCAATTGTGAACGCTCACCAAGCCCCTCCCGCCTGATCGAGGAAGGCCCACCATGAGCGACCCGCAGGAGACGATCCGCTGGGGCCACGCCGCCCTGGAGCTGGAGATCGCCCTGGACGAGCACGGCACCCCGCGCCTGACCCGCCTCGGCGCGCCCGGCGAGAAGAGCTCCGCCCCGCGCCCCGGCGCACCGCTGCCGCTGGTGGAGGTGACGACCGCCGGTCTCGGCCGCCACTGGTCGGGCCGGCACCTCGTCAACACCGTTCTCGGCGGACGCCTGCGCCACCGCACGCACCGGGCGACCCGGGACGGCGACTGGCAGGTGCTCACCGTCGAACTCCACGACCCGGACACCGGCCTGACCGCCGAGGCGGTCTACCGCTCCCCGGACGGCCTGCCGGTGCTGCGCGCCGAGGTGCTGCTGCGCAACGAAGGGCCGGCCACGCTGCACCTGGAGTCGGTCGCCTCGCTCGTGGCCGGCTGCCTCACCGGGGGCGACCCGGCGGATCTGGACGGCGCCGACCTGCTGTGGGCGGAGAACGAGTGGTTCGCCGAGTGCCGCTGGCACCGCCAGCCGCTGCGCGTGTCCTCGCCCGAACGGAGCGGCCGCTTCCACACCACCTCCGGCCGCAGCACCCGCGTCGTGGCCGGACAGGGCGTGTGGTCCAGCTGCGGCCACCTGCCGATGGGTGCCCTGACCGACCGGGAGTCCGGCCGCACCTGGCTGTGGCAGATCGAGCACAACGGCGGCGGCTGGCGCTGGGAGGCCGGGGTGCGCGACGACACCGCCTACGCGGCGCTGTACGGACCGAACGACGCCGACCACGGCTGGCGCCACCCGCTGGAGCCCGGCGCCGAGTTCCGCACCGTCCCGGTGGCGCTCGCCCTGGCCCCGAGCGGCGGCCCCGACCTCGCCTTCGCCGGCCTCACCCGCTACCGCCGCGCCACCCGCCGCCCGCACCCCGACCACCACCGCCTGCCGGTGATCTTCAACGACTACATGAACTGCCTGATGGGCGACCCGACCACCGCGAAGCTGCTGCCCCTGGTCGACGCCGCCGCCGAGGCCGGCGCGGAGTACTTCGTCATCGACACCGGCTGGTACGACGACGGCGGCGACTGGTGGAGCTCCGTCGGGGCCTGGGAGCCGTCGGCCTCCCGCTTCCCCGGGCCGAAGGGCATCCACGAGGTCCTGGACCGCATCCGGGAGCGGGGCATGGTCCCCGGCCTGTGGCTGGAGCCGGAGGCGGTCGGGGTGAACAGCCCGGTCGCCGCGGCCCTGCCGGAGGAGGCGTTCTTCCGCCGCGACGGGCAGCGCGTCGAGGAGGGCGGCGGGCGCTACCACCTGGACCTGCGCCACCCCGCCGCCCGCGCCCATCTGGACGCCGTGGTGGACCGCCTGGTCGGCGGGTGGGGCGTCGGCTACCTCAAGCTCGACCACAACACCGACCCGGGCTCCGGCACCAGCGCCCACCCCGGTGAGGCCCCGGCGGCCGGCCTGCTCGGCCACAACCGGGCCCAACTCGACTGGCTGGACGGCATCCTGGACCGGCACCCGGACCTGGTGATCGAGAACTGCGCCTCCGGCGGCATGCGGATGGACCACGCCCTGCTCTCCCGGCTCCAGCTGCAGTCCACCAGCGACCAGCAGGACCTGCTGCGCTACGCGCCGATCGCGGCGTCGGCCCCCACCGCCGTCACACCCGAGCAGGGCGCCGTCTGGGCCTACCCGCTGCCCGGGGACTCCCCCGACGAGGTCACCCTGACCATGGCCAACGCGATCCTCGGCCGCATCCACCTCTCCGGCAGGCTCACCGAACTACGGCCGGAGGCCCGCGGCCTGGTCCACGAGGCGGTGGCCGTCCACAAGTCGATCCGCGCCGACCTGCCGCAGGCGCTGCCCGCCTGGCCGCTCGGGCTCCCGGGCTGGGAGGACCCGTGGATCGCCCTGGCCCTGCACACCCCGGCCACCACCTACCTCACCGTCTGGCGGCGCTCCGGCGAGCAGACCACCAGGGACCTCGGCCTGCCCCACCTGGCCGGCACCGAAGCCCGCGCCGAGGTCCGCGTCGAGGTGCTCTACCCGTCCGCCGGCCAGGCGTCGGCCACCTGGCACCCGGACACCGCCGCACTCAGCGTGACCCTGCCGGCGGCCCCGTCCGCCGTCCTGCTGCGCCTCACCAGGGAACCGTCCGAGCGGAGTTGACGCGTCCCGTGGGGCTTCTCAAGGCCACCCGGGCCGGCAGTGACGACCACCACCCCGACCCGCACCTCCGAAAGGACCCGACCACGTGTCAGACCAGCCCCAGCCGACCGGCACCCTGCCCAACCCGGTGATCCCCGGATTCCACCCGGACCCGAGCGTCTGCCGCGTGGGCGACGACTACTACCTCGTCTGCTCCAGCTTCGAGTACTTCCCCGGCATCCCCGTCTTCCACAGCCGCGACCTGTTCCACTGGACACAGATCGGCAACGCCCTGGACCGGCCGAGCCAGTTGCGCCTGCCGCGCGAGTCCCCGTCCTCCGGAGGGATCTACGCCCCGACGCTGCGCCACCACGACGGCCGCTTCTGGCTGATCGTCACCAACGTCAGCGGCGACGGCAACCTGCTCTTCACCGCCACCGACCCGGCCGGCCCGTGGTCCGACCCGATCCGGCTGCCCGGCGTCCACGGCATCGACCCGGACCTCGCCTGGGACGAGGACGGCACCTGCTGGTGCACCGTCGCCGGGGTCTCCCAGGTCCGTCTCGACCCGGCCACCGGCGAAACCCTCGGCGAGCCGCGGCGGATCTGGTCCGGCGCGCCCGGCGCCATGGCCCCCGAGGCCCCGCACCTGTACCGGATCGGCGAGTACTGGTACCTGATGATCGCCGAGGGCGGCACCGAGCGCGGCCACGCCGTCTCCATCGCCCGCGGCACCTCGCCCAACGGCCCGTTCGAGCCCTGCCCGGCCAACCCGGTACTGACCCACCGCGGCATCGACAGTCCCGTCCAGAACACCGGGCACGCCGACCTCGTCCAGGCGCCCGACGGCTCCTGGTGGATGGTGCTGCTGGCGGTCCGGCCGCGCGGCGGCACCCCCGCCTGGTACGTGCTCGGCCGGGAGACCTTCCTCGCCCCGGTCGCGTGGGTGGACGGCTGGCCGGTGGTCGGGCGAGTCACCACCGAACTGCCCGTCCCGGCCTGGCCGCTGCACCCCACCGCCGCCGTACCGGCCCGGGACGACTTCGACCAGCCCGAGCTCCACCCGCAGTGGATCTCGGTGCGCGAGCGTCCCGAGCGGCTGTGCACCACGAAGGAACGTTCCGGCTGGCTGACCCTGCGCGCCGCGGGCGCCTCCCTGGACGAGCACGACGTGGTGTTCGTCGGCCGGCGCCAGCAGCACCTCGGCTGCCGGGCCCGCACCCTGATCGACCCCGCCGGGGGCCGCGGCGGCCTCGCCGTCCGGATGGACGAGGAGCACCACTACGAGATCGAGGCGGCCGACGGCGAGGTGCGGGTCTTCGCCCGGATCGGCTCGCTGCGCACCGAGGTGGCCTCCCGTCCGGTACCCGCCGGAGCCGTGGTGCTCGGGGTCGACGTCGTCCCGCGGCCGACCCGCGGCCCGCGCACCGGCCCCGACGACGTCGTCCTCGGCATCGAGGAGCCTGACGGCACCTTCACCGCGCTCGCCACGCTCGACGGGCGCTACCTCTCCACCGAGGTGGCCGGCGGCTTCACCGGCCGGGTCATCGGCATGTACGCCGCAGCCGGCACCGTCCACTTCGACCGGTTCGACTACGAACCCCTCCCACTCCCCTGACCACCCGCCAGGGGGCTCCCCCACCCGTTCACCCGAAGGGACATCCCGTGAACGACGCACCGCAGACCACTCGCTCCCGCAGCCGGCTCCAGCGCACGGCCGGCCTCGTGGTGGCCCTGATCACCACCGGCAGCCTCGCCGGCGGCACCGCGGTCGCCGCACCCGCCGACCGGGCCCCGTCGGCGGCCGAGGCCGCCGGGGTGAGGGTCCCGCAGGACCCGATGGCCGCCGTGGCGCAGATGCAGCCGAGCTGGAACCTCGGCAACACCCTCGACGCCATCCCGGACGAGACCTCCTGGGGCAACCCGCGCGCCACCAAGGCCACGTTCGACGGCCTCAAGGCCCAGGGCTTCCGCAGCGTCCGCATCCCCGTCACCTGGTACACCCACCAGTCCGCCACCGCGCCGTACACCATCGACCCGGTGTGGATGAAGCGGGTCAAGGAGGTCGTCGACCTCGCGCTGGCGGACGGCCTCTACGTCGAGATCAACGTCCACCACGACTCGTGGCAGTGGATCAAGTACATGTCCACCGACCACGACGCCGTCATGGCCCGGTTCAACGCCACCTGGCAGCAGATCGCCACCGTCTTCAAGGACGAGCCCCGCACGCTGCTCATGGAGAGCATCAACGAGCCCCAGTTCGCCGACGCCACCGACGCCCAGAAGACCCAGTACCTGCGGGAACTCAACACCTCGTTCCACAGCATCGTGCGCGACTCCGGCGGCAGGAACAAGGACCGGCTGCTCGTCCTGCCCTCCGAGGAGACCAACAACGCCCAGCACTGGCTCGACGACCTGGCCACCACCATGAGTGCGCTGAACGACCGCAACCTGGTCGCCACCGTGCACTACTACAGCTGGTACCCGTTCAGCGTCAACATCGCCAACGGGACGACCTACGACGCCACCAGTCAGAAGGACCTGACCGAGGGCTTCGCCCGGGTACACGACACCTTCGTCGCCAAGGGCATCCCCGTCTACCTCGGCGAGTACGGCCTGCTCACCTCGCCCTACTCCGGCGTCGTCGAGCGCGGCGAGATGCTCAAGTACTTCGAGCACGTGAACTACGAGGCGCGGCGCAACGGCATGACCTCCGCCGTCTGGGACGCCTACCACGACTTCCTGAACCGCGACACCATGCAGTGGGAAGTCCCCGAGATGAAGGCCCTGATCCAGAGCTCCTGGCGGACCCGCTCGGGCACCGCCTCCACCGACAACCTCTTCCTGCCGAAGTCCGGCCCGATCGCCGCGCAGACCGTCACCCTGAACCGCAACGGCCTCCGGTTCGCCGGCCTCTGGCAGGGCGACCGCCCGCTCATCCCGTACGTCGACTACACCCTCGACGGCGACCGGCTCACCCTGACCGCCGGTGCCCTCACCCGCCTCGCCGGGGACCGCGCCGCCGGCGTCAACGCCACCCTCGAAGTCCGCTACTCCGACGGCGTCCCGTGGAAGCTCTTCGTGCGCTCCTACGACAGGCCCACCATGGCCGACGCCACCGGAACCACCGCCGGGCTCACCATCCCCACCCGGTTCAACGGCGCCCTGATGGCCAACGTGCAGTCCACCTACGCCGACGGCACCGCCGCCGGCCCCGCCTCCTGGACCACCTACCAGACGTTCGACAACTACCGCGCCGACTACGGCGCCGGCACCACCACCGTCAAGACCGAGTTCCTCACGTCCCTCAAGGACGGCGCCCCGGTGACCCTCACCTTCCGCTTCTGGACCGGTGACACCGTCACCTACACCGTCACCAGGTCCGGCGACACCGTGACCGGCACCGTCTCCTGACCGCCGTTCGTCCCCGCCCCGGCCGCCTCCCCGGCAGCCGGGGCTCCCCACGTCCCGAGGTGCACCCATGGTCCCACTGCCCCCGCACGTGCTGTTCGGCGCCGCCTACTACCCCGAGTACCAGCCGTACGAGCGGCTGGAGGAGGACCTCGACCTGATGGCCGAGGCGAAGTTCACCGTCATCCGGGTCGGCGAGTCGGTCTGGTCGACCTGGGAGCCGGAGAGCGGCCGGTTCGCGCTGGACTGGCTCGCCCCGGTGCTCGACGGCGCCCACCGGCGCGGCATCGCCGTCGTCCTCGGCACCCCCACCTACGCGGTGCCGCCGTGGCTGGCCCGGCAGTACCCGGAGATCGTCACCGAGCAGGCGACCGGCCGGCGGATGGGCTGGGGCGCCCGCCAGGAGGCCGACTTCTCCCACCCCGCCTTCCGGTACCACGCCGAACGCGTCACCCGGGCGGTCCTCGACCGCCACGCCGCGCACCCGGCCGTCATCGGCTTCCAGGTCGACAACGAGCCCGGCCTGCGCCTGCCGCACAACCACGGCGTCTTCCAGCGCTTCGTCGACCACCTGCGGCACACCTACGGCGACGTGGAGGCCCTCAACCGGGAGTGGGGCCTGGTCTACTGGTCCCACCGGCTCTCCACCTGGGCCGACCTGTGGCGGCCCGACGGCAACCAGCAGCCGCAGTACGACGTCGCCTGGCGGGCCTTCCAGGCGCGCCTGACCACCGAGTTCGTCGCCTGGCAGGCCGGCATCGCGCGCGAGTACGCCCGCCCCGACCAGTTCGTCACCACCTGCCTCGCCTACGAACACCCCGCGCTGGAGGACGACGAGATCACCGACGCCCTGGACGTCACCGCCGGCAACCCGTACTACGACATGCAGGACGCCCTGACGCTGCCCGATCCGACGCCGGACGACCACGTGCAGGAGTGGAAGACCACCGGCGTCTGGGCCCTGTACCGGAGCGCCGACCGGATCCACTCCTCGCGCCAGGAGCCGTTCCTGGTCACCGAGACCAACGCCCAGGCCGTCGGCGGCACCTCGGACAACCGGCCCGCCTTCGACGGCCAATGGCGCCAGGCCGCATGGGCCCTGGTCTCCCGGGGCGCCCGGATGATCGAGTACTGGCACTGGCACACCCTGCACTTCGGTGCCGAGACCTCCTGGGGCGGCGTCCTCCCGCACAGCGGCAGGCCCGGCCGGGTGTACGCCGAACTCGCGCGGCTGGGCGCCGAGTTCGAGACGGCGGGCGCCCTGGTCGCCGGGATCGAGCCCGACGCCGACCTCGCGATGCTCTACTCGATGCCCAGCAAGTGGCTGATGCAGAAGCACCCGCCGCTCGCGACCGCCGACGGCGGCCCGGACCCGGACTCCTACCACGGGATCTTCGACCCGTTCTACCGCGGCGCCTTCGAGGCCGGCCGCCAGGTGCGGATCCTGCACGCCCGCCAGCTGCACGACGCCCGGGCGGAGCGGGTGGGCGTCGCGCCCCGGGACGCGGCGCGGCGCCACCCCGTGCTGGTCGTCCCCGGGCTGTACCTGGCCGAGGACTCCCTGCTCGACTGGCTCGCGGCCTACGCCGAGGCCGGCGGCCACCTCGTGCTCGGCCCGCGCACCGGCTACGCCGACCACGAGGCCCGCGTGCGCCACGAACCGGCCCCCGCCCGGCTCGCGACGGCGGCCGGTGCCTGGTACGACGAGTTCAGCAACCTCTCGGCCGGCCTGCCGGTGCACGCCGCCCCCGGCAGCCCGCTGGCACTGCCCGGCGACGCGACCGCGACCCGCTGGGTGGAGGGCCTCAACGCCGTCGACGCCACGGTGCTGGCCGGGTACGACCACCCGCACTTCGGCCGCTGGCCCGCCGTCACCACCCGTCGGCACGGCACGGGCCGGGTGACCTGCGTCGGCACCGTACCGGGCCGCGGCCTCGCCCGGGCGCTGGCCCGCTGGCTGGCCCCCGTCCCCGTGCACGGCTGGCCGGACCTGCCCGAGCCCGTCACCGCGGCCACCGGAACGTCCGCGGACGGGCGCCGCGTCCATGTCGTCCACAACTGGGGCCGGCGGCCCTGCGAGGTCCGGACGCCCGAGGGCCTGACCGACGTCCTGGCCGGCACCCGGCTCGACCCCGGCACCCCGCTCCGGCTCGACGCCCAGGACGTGCGGGTCCTCGTCGCGGACTGAGGAACGTCCACGGGGCCGGTCCTCCTCGCCCAGGCCCTCGGCATCGGCCTCGGCCTCACCCGGCAGCTGACCCCGCGCCGACCACGGCGGCGTCCCGGCGGGCGCTCAGCGGCCCTCGCCGCCGTCGTCCGGCACGGCCCGGAAGGTCCTCCAAACCAGTCCCCGGTCGCGGGCGCGGGCGGAGGAGGGCGCCTCGCCGGGCCAGGCGCCGAGGTACCAGAGGTGGACCAGCGCGTGCTCGTCGCGGACCTGGTGGGCCAGCGTGGTGCGGTGGTGCTCGTCCGCCATGCCGGTGGAGCGCAGCTCGGGCACGTCGAAGCCGGTCAGCTCGGCGCAGACGCGCAGGAACTCGTCCAGGTCGGCCAGGGCGTCGACGTACCTGTTCGCGACGGGTCCCAGCACTCCGCCAGGTCGTAGTCGGCCGGGCGGTCGTCGGACACGGACACGCGGGCACCCCCAGGATGGGCAACGGGCGGCCGAGGCGTGACAGGCCGTCCGGCGCAACGGACCGTACGGCGCGACAGGCCCCGCGGCACGGCTGGCCCGGGGCGCCGATCCTCGCCGGACGCCCCGGCCCGCCACCGCGATCCTGCCGCCTGTCCTCACCCCGGGAACCGCGTTGCGCGAATCTGCCCGGACTTCGTCGCCGCTTGCCCGGCCGGCCGCCCGGGACGATCACCCGGCGTCCGCTTCCGCCCGGTTCAGCCGCGCCCCAGCGCCCGCACCGCCGCCAGGACGTCCAGGCCCAGCTCGGGGTCGGCGTCCTCGGGCAGGCTGACGGACAGCCGGGTGACCAGGCCCGTGTACCGGCGGTGGATCTCCCGGGCGACCTCCTCGACCGGCCCGCTGACCGCGAAGGTGTCGAACACCTCGTCGTCGATCAGCGCGGCCATCTCCGCCCAGCGCCCGCGCACCGAGTGGGTGTGCAGCTCCTCCTGGAGGCCCTCCCAGCCGTGCTGCGCCAGCACCGGGCGGTAGGCCGGCGTGGAGGCGTAGAAGGCGAGCCGCTCGCGGGTGGCCGCCCGGTTGGCCGCCAGCTCCTCCTCGGTGCGGCCGGTGGCGGTGAGCACGCTGCCGACGACCTCGAACGGCCGCTCCGTCCACCCGGCGCCCTCCGCCTCGGCCCGGGCCCGCTCCTCGGTGAGGCCGGGCAGCACCTGCTCGGCCAGGTAGGCGGTGGAGGTGAACGGGTGGCTCAGGAAGCCGTCGGCCACCGCCCCGGCGGTCCGGGTCATCAGCGGCCCGACGCCGGCCAGCAGGATGCGCGGCACCCCGGACGGGACCGGGTCCGGCGAGAACACCGGCGTCATCACCGTGTGGGTGTAGAACTCGCCCCGGAAGCGCAGCCGTTCGCCGGTCTGCCAGCTGTGCCAGATCGCCCGCACCGCGTGGACGTACTCGCGCATCCGGGCGGCCGGACGGTCCCAGGGCATCCCGAAGCGCTTCTCGATGTGCGGCTTGACCTGCGAGCCCAGTCCGATGACGGCCCGTCCGCCGGAGGCCGCGTGCAGCCCCCAGGCCTGGTAGGCGAGCGTCATCGGGGTCCGGGCGAAGGCCACCGCGATGCCGGTGGCCAGCTCGATCGACTCGGTCCGGTCGGCCGCGCGGGCGAGCTGGAGGAACGGGTCGTACGCGGTCTCGGCGACCACCAGGCGGTCCATGCCCCGGCGTTCGGCCTGCTCGGCGGCGTCCAGGATGCCCGCCGGGTGTCCGGAGGCGGTGGCGTCGAGGCGGAGGGCGGCGGGTCGGTCCATGGCGGTGCTCCTGGTCGCGGGCGGCGGTGCTACCCGGGTAGCCTGCCACGCCCCGGCCCGGGCTCCGGACGGGCGGCCGGCACCTGGCCGCCCGTCCTGCCCGTCACCCCGCCGCCGCGCGCCCCGCCGCGCCCGTACCGCCCGTACCGCCCGGCGGCGCGAACAGCCGGTCCAGGTGCCGGTCGACGGCCGTGAGCACGGCGGCGGGCCCGACCACGTCCAGCTCCAGCAGGGTGGTGAACCCGGTGAGCGCGAGCAGCAGGTCCGTCTCCACCACCGGGTCGCGGTCGGCCGCCAGGTGCCCGTCCGCGACGGCCTGCCGGACCACCTGCTCGACCATCGCCCGGCCCCGGAGCAGGCCGTCGCGCGCCCGCGCGTGGACCTCCTCGTCGTGCAGCGCCTCCAGCACGTAGGCGGCGCTCATCCGGCTGGTCGCCCGCGCGTCGGGGTGCAGGGGCAGCAGCTCGACCAGCATCACCCGCAGCACCTCCCGCGGGTGCGGCCGCTCGCCGAGCGCCCCCATCTCCCGGCCGACCCGCAGCGCGCTCTGCTCCCCGGCGAGGTCCATCGCGAAGGAGAGCAGCTGCGCCCGGGAGCCGAAGTAGTGCTGGAGCTGCCCGAGCGAGATCCCGGCCTCCTGCGCGACCTCGCGCATCGTCAGGTGCGTGGCGCCGCGCCGCTCCACGACCCGCCACAGCGCGCGGGCGATCGTCTCGCGGCGTTCCCGGTGGTCGACCTGCTTCGGCATGGGCGGCGGCTCCTTGATGATCTTTGTCCGCATCCTACGGACTCTTTTCCATACACTTGACATAATACAACTGACCGATAACGTGGGACCCATCCCGAGGGAGGAGTGTCCCCATGTCAGAGCACCCCGTCGTCCGCACCGCCGAAGGACGCGTCCGCGGCCGCTGGGAGCCGCGGCGCGGACCGGAGCCGCAGCGCGCGCCTGAGCGGCACCCGGAGCAGCGGCAGGGCCACCGGGGCGGCCCGGACCTCGCGGTCTTCCGCGGCATCCGCTACGCCCAGCCGCCCGTCGGCGCCCTCCGCTTCGCCGCGCCCGTCGAGCCCGAGTCCTGGGACGGCGTCCGCGACGCGGTCGCCTTCGGCCCCGTCGTCCCGCAGTCCGGCCCGCTGCCCGCCGGGGCCGCCCAGGCCTCCGACGACACCGACTGGCTGACGCTCAACGTGTGCACGCCCGACCCGGGCGCGGCCGGGCTGCCGGTCCTGTTCTGGATCCACGGCGGCGGGTACATGTCCGGGACCTCCGGCGACCCGCTGTACGACCCGACCGCGCTGGCCTCCGCCGGGCTGGTCGTGGTGAGCGTCAACTACCGGGTGGGCGCCGAGGGCTTCGCGCTGCTGGAGGGCGCCCCGGCCAACCGGGCCTTCCTGGACCAGATCGCCGCGCTGCGCTGGGTGCGGCGCAACATCGCCCGGTTCGGCGGGGACCCGGCCCGGGTGACCGTCGCCGGGCAGTCCGCGGGCGCCGGATCGGTCGCCGCCCTGCTGGCGACGGACGCCGCCCGCGGCCTGTTCCGGCGGGCCGTCGCCCACACCGTGCCGGGCAACCACTGCACCCCCGCCCTGGCCGCCGAGGTCACCGCCGAGCTGGCGAAGCTGCTCGGCACGGCCCCCACCGCCGCCGCGCTGGCCGAGGTGCACCCCTGGCGCCTGGCCTCGGCGGTCACCGAGCTCGGCACCGCGCTGCCGGCGCACCTCGCGCGGTGGGGCCGGCTGGCGCAGAGCGGCATCGCCACCGTCCCGGTGGTCGACGGCGAGGTCCTGCCCGGTTCCCCGTGGTCGGCGCTCACCGACGGCGTCGAGCTGCTGGCCGGCCACACCCGGGACGAGTTCCGGCTGTTCAGCGTCCTCAGCGGCCGGCACGGGAACTTCACCGAGGAGGAGGCCCGGACGGCGCTGGACCTGCTCGCCCCGCCGGGCGGGCCGGAGGCCTACCGGGCCGCCCTCCCGGGGGCGACACCCTCCGAACTCCTCGAGGCCGTCAGCGCCGATGCCCTGTTCCGGGTGCCGTCGCTGCGGCTCGCCGAGGCCAACGCGGCGGCCGGCGGCACCTCGTACCTCTTCGAGCTCGCCCTGCCCGCCCCCGCCATCGGCGGCGTCTTCGGCGCCTGCCACGGCCTGGACGTGCCGCTCGCCTTCGGCAGCCTGGACAGCCCGACGGCACGGCACTTCCTCGGGGACCGGCCCCCGGCCGAGGTGGTCCGGGTCTCGGCGGAACTGCGGCGGGCCTGGGTCCGGTTCGCCACCACCGGGGACCCGGGGTGGCCCGCCTTCGACCCGGACGAGCAGCTCACCAGGGCCCTGGACGCCCGTTCGGAGACCGTCCGCTACCCGGAGCAGGCCGCCCGCCGGATCTGGGCGGGGCACCCGCTCACCGCCTACGACCTGCGCTGACCGGGCCCCTGGAGCGCACCGACGGGGTCGCCCGGATCACCATGTGCGCCGGGGACCGCCTCAACGCCGAGGACGAGCAGCAGGTCGACGACATGGAGACCGCCGTCGACCTCGCGCTGCTGGACCCGGCGTGCGAGATCGGGCTGATCCGGGGCGGCGAGATGACCCACCCGCGCTACGCCGGGCGCCGGGTGTTCAGCGCCGGGATCAACCTCAAGCGCCTGCACGCGGGCGAGATCACGCTGGCCGGCTTCCTGCTGCGCCGCGAACTCGGCTACCTCCGGAAGCTGCTGCTGGGCCTGCGCACGGACGAGCCGTCCTGGCGCTACCCGTTCACCGACCTGCCGTGGGTGGCCGCGGTGGACGGCTTCGCGATCGGCGGCGGCATGCAGCTGCTGCTCGCGGTGGACCACGTGCTCGCGGCCTCCGACGCCTACCTGAGCCTGCCGGCCGCGCAGGAGGGGATCGTCCCCGGCGCGGCCGACTTCCGCCTCCCCGCGGTCACCGGCCCCCGGCTGGCCCGGCAGATCATCCTCGGCGGCCGGCGGGTGCGCGCCACCGACCCCGAGGCCCGCACCCTGGTCGACCGCGTCGTCGACCCGGCCGACCTCGACGCGGCCGTCGAGCACGCCCTCGAACTGCTGCGCGACCCGGCCGTCACCGCCAACCGCCGCATGGTGAACCTCGCCCTGGAGCCGGCCGACGGCTTCCGCGCCTACATGGCGGAGTTCGCCGTCCAGCAGGCGCTGCGCATCCACGCGGCGGACGTGCTCGGCAAGGCCGGCCGCTTCACGGCCCGCCCGCCCGGGTGACGCCCCGCCGGGCCCCCGCACTCCCCCGCCGCCGCCGGCGGCCGGCCCCCGAACCCCGAGGAGACCGAGATGACCAGCCCGTTCGACGACCCCGACGCCGCCTACCTGGTGCTCGTCAACCCCCGCGGCCAGTACTCGCTGTGGCCCGCCTTCGCGCAGGTGCCCCCCGGGTGGCGGGTCGCCTTCGGCCAGGGCGCCCGGGACGAGTGCCTGGCCTTCGTCGACCGCACCTGGACCGACCAGCGCCCGCCGGCCGGCGCCCCGGTCACGGCCACCAACGGCAAGGAGGTCGCCGCACCATGATGGGCCCGGGCCCGCTGATCACGGTACGGGCGAACCCCGGCGACGAGGAGCAGGGCGCCCGGGGGCGGGTCAGGCCGGGCACCTCCCGGCGGGTCCTGCCCTACCTGCGGCCCTACCGCCGGCAGATCGCCGCGCTGCTGACCCTGACCGTGCTCGACGCCGTGATCACCGTCTC
This sequence comes from Kitasatospora sp. NPDC004799, assembly GCF_040609095.1. NCBI lineage: Bacteria > Bacillati > Actinomycetota > Actinomycetes > Kitasatosporales > Streptomycetaceae > Kitasatospora > Kitasatospora sp. NPDC004799. Next base: position 11,935 of record NZ_JBEXJK010000039.1, on the reverse strand, counting down.
CACACCGCTGCTGTTCAAGGTCCTCATCGACCACGGCATCGTGCCCCACGACCGGGGCGTGGTGGCGGGCGCGGCCGGCGCGGTGGCGGGCCTGGCGCTGCTGCAGGCGCTGGTGGGCTTCCTGGTCAGCCGCAGTTCGGCGCGGATCGGCGAGGGGCTGATCTACGACCTGCGCACCGAGGTCTTCCAGCACGTGCAGAAGCAGCCGCTCGCGTTCTTCACCCGCACCCAGACCGGCTCGCTGGTGAGCCGGCTCAACACCGACGTGATGGAGGCCCAGCAGGCGGTCACCGTGCTGCTGTCCAACGTGCTCTCCAGCGTGCTGGTGCTGACCCTGGTGGTCGTCACGATCTTCTACCTGTCCTGGGTGGTCGGCCTGGTCGTGCTCGTCACGGTGCCGTTCTTCGTCCTGCCGGGCCGGGTGGTGGGCCGCCGGCTGCAGCGCAACCTGCGCACCTCGATGCAGCTGGACGCCGAACTCGGCTCGCTGATGCAGGAGCGCTTCAACGTGGCCGGCGCGCTGCTGGTCAAGCTGTACGGCCACCCGCACGGCGAGACCCGGCGGTTCGCCGACCGCGCGGCGCGGGTGCGCGACGTGCGCGTGGTCACCTCCGTCTACGCGCGGATGCTGCTGGTGACGGTGACCCTGCTGGCCTCGCTGGCCACCGCGGTGGTCTACGGCGTCGGCGGCGAGCTGGTGATCGACGGGGCCATCCAGATCGGCTCGCTGGTGGCGCTGGCCACCCTGCTGGCCCGGCTGTTCGGGCCCATCAACCAGCTGTCCAACCTGCAGTCGAACTACCTGACCGCGCTGGTCTCCTTCGACCGGCTCTTCGAGGTGCTGGACCTGAAGCCGCTGATCGTGGAGAAGCCCGGCGCCCTCGCGCTGCCCCCGCCCGGCCCGGACGGCGCCCCGGAGGTCGAGTTCGAGGACGTCTCCTTCCGCTACCCCCGGGCGGGCGAGGTCTCCCTCGCCTCGCTGGAGACGCTGTCGCTGCCCGCCCCCGAGCGCTCCGGCGACGCCCACGCGCTGCGCGGGGTCAGCTTCCGCGCCCCGGCCGGGCGGCTGACCGCGCTGGTCGGGCCCTCCGGCGCGGGCAAGACCACGGTCAGCCAGCTGGTGGCGCGGCTCTACGAGCCCACCGAGGGCACCGTGCGGATCGGCGGCCACGACGTGCGCGACCTGACCCTGGCCTCGCTGCACGCCACCGTCGGCATGGTCACCCAGGAGGCGCACATGTTCCACGACACCATCCGCGCCAACCTGCTCTACGCCAAGCCCGGCGCCGGCGAGGCGGAACTCGTCGAGGCCTGCCGGGCCGCGCAGGTCTGGGACGTGGTCTCCGCCCTGCCCGACGGCCTCGACACCGTCATGGGCGACCGCGGCTACCGCTTCTCCGGCGGCGAGAAGCAGCGCCTGTCGATCGCCCGGCTGCTGCTCAAGAAACCGTCCGTGGTCGTGCTCGACGAGGCCACGGCGCACCTGGACTCGGAGTCCGAGGCGGCCCTGCAGCGGGCCCTGTGGACGGCCCTGGCCGGCCGCACCGCCCTGGTGATCGCGCACCGGCTGTCCACGATCCGCGAGGCCGACCAGATCCTCGTGCTCAACGACGGGCGCGTGGTCGAACGCGGCCGGCACACCGAACTCGTCGACGCCGGCGGGCTGTACGCGGAGCTCTACCGCACCCAGTTCGCCGATCCGCCCGCGCCGCGCCCGGAGGCCCGGCCCCCGCAGGATCGGCGGTCCGCGAACGGCAGCGGCCACGGCGACCTGCCCCCGCTGCCGCCCGGCGGCGGGCCGCTGCGCGTGCTGCCCCCGCCCGAGACGGCGGGCAACCCCGGCCAACCCGAACGGAGAGTGTGATGACCCAGTTGACGGTCGAGGACGTCTGGCCGCTGTCCCCGCTGCAGGAGGGACTGCTGTTCCACGCCTCGTACGACCAGGACGCGCCCCGGGACGTCTACGTGGGGCAGCGCATCCTCAACCTCGACGGCCCGCTGCGGCCCGACGTGCTCCAGGCGTCCTGGCAGGCCCTGCTGGAGCGGCACGCGAGCCTGCGGGCCGGCTTCCGCTCCCGCGCGGCCGGCGACACCGTCCAGGTGATCGCCAAGGGCGTACGGATCCCGTGGACCTACGCCGACCTCGCCGACCTCGGCGAGCAGGAGGCCGAGGCGGAGGCGGCCCGGCTGGCCGCGGTCGACGCCCGGCGCTTCGACCTCGGCGTGCCGCCGCTGCTGCGGGTGCTGCTGCTGCGGGCCGGCCCCGACCGGCACCGGATGGTGGTGACGATGCACCACATCCTGATGGACGGCTGGTCGCTGCCGATCCTGTTCGGCGAGCTGTGGGCGCTGTACGGCAGCGACGGCGACCCCTCGGTGCTGCCGAAGGTGCCGCCGTACCGCGACTACCTGGCCTGGCTGGTGCGCCGGGACAAGGACGCCGCGCGCGAGGCCTGGCGCACGATGCTGGCCGGCACCGAGGGCCCCACCCTGGTGGGGCCCGGCGACCGCGGCGGCCCGCCGGTGATGCTGCGGCACGCGATCGACCGGCTCGGCGACGACCTCGCGGAGCGGCTGCGGGAGACGGCCCGCGCCTCCGGGGTGACCCTCAACCGGGTCTTCCAGGTCGCCTGGGCGCTGCTGGTGGGCAAGCTGTCCGGCCGGCTGGACCCGGTCTTCGGCGCGACCGTCTCCGGCCGCCCGGCCGAGGTGCCGCAGGCGGACCGGATGGTCGGGCTGTTCATCAACACCGTGCCGGTGCGGGTGCGCCTGGACCCGGCCCTGCCCTTCCGCGAGGCCATGACGGCGCTGCAGGACCAGCAGGCCGCCCTGCTGGACCACCAGCAGCTGAGCCTGCCCGAGATCCAGCGGGCCGGCGGGCCGGGCGCGGTCTTCGACACCCTGATGGTCTTCCAGAACTACCCGCGCGGGCCGATGGTGGCCCCGTCGATGCGCGCGGCCGTGCCCGAGGGCCCGCCCGGGGCGGCGGGGCCCGAGCCCCCCTCGCCGCCGGGCGAGGGCCTGGGCGGCACGGCGCTGCGCAGCGGGCGGCAGAGCGGCGGCCCGCTGCCGCACGGGCCGGACGAACCGGCGGGACCCGGGCCGCACGGGCCGGGGCCCGAGGGGCCTGACGGGCCCGGGCCGCAGGGCCCGCCGCCCTCCCCGCTCGGGCCGGGCCCGGTGGGCCTGCGGATCTCCGCGGGCGGCGGCGAGGAGGCCGCCCACTACCCGCTGACCGTCGTGGTCACCCCGACCGACGACATCGAGCTGCGGCTGGACTACCGCCCCGACCTGTTCGACGAGCGCACCGCCCGCGGCCTGGTCGACCGGATGGTGCGGATCCTGCACCAGGTCGCCGAGGACCCCGGCGTGCCGCTGGGCCGGCTCGACGTGCTGACCGGCGACGAGCGCCAGGGCCTGGGCGGGGCCGGGAACGCGACCCTGCGCGAGCTGCCGGGCGCCTCCCTCGCCGAGCTGTTCGAGCGGCAGGCGCGCCGCACCCCGCAGGCGGTCGCCGTGGTCGCCGGGGAGCGCGAGCTGACGTACGCCGAGCTGGACCGGCGGGCGGACCGGCTGGCGCACCGGCTGGCCGCGCTCGGCGCCGGCCCGGAGACGCTGGTCGGCGTGGTCGCCGAGCGCTCCCCCGAGCTGGTCGCCGCGCTGCTGGCGGTGGTGAAGACCGGCGCCGCGTACCTGCCGATGGACGGCGCCCACCCGGCCGCCCGGCTGGGCGCGGTGGCGGCGCAGGCGGGCGCGGCCGTCGTGCTGGTCGACGGGCCGAACGCGCGCCGCGGCCTGGCCGACGACGCGCTGTTCGCCCCCGCCCAGGTGCTCCCCCTGGAGTCCGTCGCGGCCGACGGCGACGGGCCCGACGAGCCCTTCCCGCCGGTGCCGGTGCGGCCGGAGAACCTGATGTACGTCATCTACACCTCCGGGTCCACCGGCGTGCCGAAGGGCGTCGCGGTGACCTACGGCAGCGTGGTGGCGTTCTGCCTGGACGCGTGCTGGTCCGCCGAGACCCTCGAACGGGTGCTGGTGCAGGCCAACCACGCCTTCGACGCCTCCACCTACGAGATCTGGACCACGCTGCTGCACGGCGGCCGGCTGGTGCTGGTGCCCCCCGGGGACATCGACACGGTCGAGCGCGGCCGGCTGATCGCGGCCCAGCGGGTGACGAGCGTGCACGCCACGGCGGGGCACTTCCGGGTGCTCGCCGAGCAGGCCGCGCACATCTTCGACGGGGTGCGCGAGGTGTCCACCGGCGGCGACGTGGTCTCCGCGAACGCCGTCCGGACGCTGCTGCGCTCCCACCCCGGCCTGGTGGTGCGCACCACCTACGGCCCGACCGAGTCCACGGCCTTCGCCACCCAGCTGCCCTTCACCGACCCGGAGGCGGTGCCCGACGCGGTGCCGCTGGGCCGGCCGATGGACAACACCCGGGTGTTCGTCCTGGACGCGTTCCTCAAGCCGGTGCCGGTCGGCATGACGGGCGAGCTCTACCTGGCCGGGGCCGGGCTGGCCCGCGGCTACCTCGGCCGCCCGGCGCTCACCGCGGAGCGCTTCGTCGCCTGCCCCTTCCCCGCCGAGGGCGAGCCCGAGGGCGCCCGGATGTACCGCACCGGCGACCTGGCGCAGTGGACCGAGGACGGGCAGCTGCTCTTCCTCGGCCGCGCCGACCAGCAGCTCAAGATCCGCGGGTTCCGGATCGAGCCGGCCGAGATCGAGGCGGTGCTCGCCGCGCACCCGGACGTCGCCCAGGCGCTGGTGGTCGCGGTCGAGGACGGCGCCGGCCACAAGCGGCTGGCCGGGTACGTGGTGCCGGCCGCCGACGGGCAGGCCTCCCCCGACCCGCGGGCGCTGGAGGAGTACCTCGCCGGGAAGCTGCCCGACTACATGGTCCCGGCCTCGGTGACGGTGCTGGAGGCGCTGCCGGTGACGGTGAACGGCAAGGTCGACCGGGCCGCCCTGCCGCGGCCGGACTTCTCCGGCCGCACGGTGGGGCGGGCCGCGGCCACCGACACCGAGGAGCTGCTGTGCCGGCTCTTCGCCGAGGTGCTCGGCCTGGAGCGGGTGGGGGCGGAGGACTCCTTCTTCGCCCTCGGCGGCGACTCGATCACCTCGATGCTGCTGGCCGGGCGGGCCCGCAAGGCCGGCCTGACGGTGACCCCGCGCCAGGTCTTCGAGCTGCGCACCCCCGCGGAGCTGGCGCACGTCGCCGTCCCGGTCGACGACACGGCGCCGGAGCGCGCCGAGGACGTCCCCACCGGCCCGGTCCCGTTGACCCCGGTGATGCACGAGATCGCGGCCCGTACGGGCTCGGCGGCGCGCGCGGGCAGCCAGGCGATGGTGCTGACCGCGCCGCCCGGGCTGACCGTTCAGCGGCTGGCCGCCGTGCTGCGGGCGGTCGCCGGGCGCCACGACGTGCTGCGGGCCCGGCTGGAGGAGGACGGCGGGGCGGCGGACGCGCGGCTGGTGGTCCCCGAACCCGGCGCGCCCGCCCCCGCGGTGGACCCGGTGGCCCGGGTGGCGGCGGACGGCCTGGACGGGGAGGCGCTGGAGGCGCTGCTGGAGGAGCAGGCCGCCGTCGCCGAGGCCGCCCTCGCGCCGCGCGACGGGGTGATGCTGCGGGCGGTGCTCGTCGACCGCGGCGCCGGGCTCGACGCCCTCGTCCTGCTGGTCGCCCACCACCTGGTGATCGACGGCGTCTCCTGGCGGGTGCTGCTGCCCGACCTGGCGCTGGCGCACACCGCCCTGGAGACCGGGGACGCCGAGGCGGCGCGGGCGGCGGTCGCCGCCGAGCCGACCTCCTTCCGCCGCTGGGCGACCGCCCTGGCGGAGCTGGCCCGGGCGCAGCGGACGGTGGACGAGCTGCCGGTGTGGCGGCGGATGCTCGACCGGGTCGAGCCGCCGCTGGCCGGCCGACCGCTGGACCCGCGCACGGACACCGTGGGCGGCGGGCTGTCCCGCGCCGAGCTGACCGTCCCGGCGGCGACGGCCGGGCCGCTGCTGGCGGCGCTGCCGGCCGCGTACCACGCGGGCGTGGACGACGTGCTGCTGGCGGGGCTGGCCGCGGCGCTGGACGAGTGGCTGCGGGCGCGCGGTCGGCCGGTGCCGGAGGGCTTCCTGGTCGACCGGGAGGCGCACGGCCGGGTGCCGCTGTCCGAGTCCATGGACCTGACCCGGACCGTCGGCTGGTTCACCGCGGTGCACCCGGCGTGGCTGGAGACCGGGCCGGTGGACCCGGCGGAGGTCCGGGCGGGCGGCGCGGACGCCGCGCGGCTGATCAAGCGGATCAAGGAGCAGTTGCGGCAGCGGCCGGGCGACGGGCTGGGCTACGGCCTGCTGCGGTACGCGAATCCGGCCACCCGGGCGGTGCTGGAGCCGCTCGCGGTGCCGCAGATCGGGTTCAACTACCTGGGCCGGTTCGGCGGTCCGGGGCAGGACGGGGGCGCCCGGGGCGGCGCGGGGCCGGGGCCGGTGGAGGCCGGGCGCGGCGGCGCGCGGGCGTGGACGCCGGCGCCCGGGCACGGGTCGCCGGAGGGCGGGGTCGACGCCTCGACGCCGCTGCGGCACGTGCTGGAGATCAACGGCGCGGCGCGGGACCTGCCGGACGGCCCCGAACTGCGCTTCGTCCTGGAGTCGCCGCGCGGGCTGCTGACCGGGGAGGAGCTCGGCGACCTCGCCGGGCGCTGGCAGGCCGTGCTCGAAGGGCTGGTCCGGCACGCCTCCGAGGGCCCCGGAGGTCACACCCCGTCGGACTTCTCGCTGATCTCGCTCGGTCAGGAGGACATCGACGAGTTCGAATCCGCCTTCGGCGGCGCGGCCGGCGACTGACCCGGCCCCGGCGGCGCTCCGCGGCGGAGCGGGGTGGAGTCCCCCGGCCCGGTCAGGCCCGACGACGGGCCGGGCCGGGGGATCTGCGGCCGGTGCGGTGCGGGCCCGTTCAGTGCCCGCGCCACACCGGTGGGCGCTTCTCGGCGAAGGCGCGCGGCCCCTCCCGGGCGTCCTCGCTGGCCCGGCGGACCTGCTCCCAGTGGTAGCGGGTGGTGAAGGCCTGTTCCAGCGGGAGGTCCAGCGAGCGCAGCACGGCCTCCTTGAGGGCGCGCTGGGACAGCGGTGCGCAGCGCAGCAGGTCGGCGGTCCAGCGGTCGACGCAGGCGTCCAGTTCGTCGTCCGGGACGGCCTCGTTGACCAGGCCGAAGGCCAGGGCCTGGGCGGCGGTCATCCGGTGGCCGGTGAGGAGGTAGCCCATCGCGGCCTTGAGCGGGATCTGCCGGGCGAGCCGGAAGGCGCCGCCGGCGCCGGGGACGAGTCCGAGGGCGGCCTCGGGCAGGGCGAAGACGGCGCTGTGGGCGGCGATCACCAGGTCGCAGGCGAGGACCAGTTCGAAGCCGCCGCCGAGGGCGTAGCCGCGGACCCGGGCGAGGACGGGTTTGGTCAGGGTGAAGCGGTCGGTCAGGCGCGGGGCGCCGGGCCGGCCGGTGGATCCGAAGGTGGTGGGTTCGGCGCCCTCGCGGTCGAGCCGGGCGCGTTCGGTGAGGTCCTGGCCGACCGAGAAGGCGCGCTCGCCGGCGCCGGTGAGCACGACCAGCCGTACCCGGTCGTCGCGTTCGACCTCGTCCCAGACCGCGCCGAGTTCGGCGTGCATCCGCTGGTCCATCGCGTTGAGCACCCGGGGGCGGTTCAGCGTCACGCGGGCGACGTGTCCGGCCCGTTCGTAGAGCACGGGCCGTTCCTCCGTCGCGGCGGCCTGGTTCTCGGCGTCCACGCGGGCAGGCTACCGGCGGGGGCGGGCGCTTTCGCGGATGCCGGTGCCGTGGCCGCGGTGCCGTGGCCCGGTCAGCCGTCGCCGCCGATCGAGCAGTTGGCGTCGGGGGCGTGGCCGAGGGGCCAGGCGAGGGCGTCCAGGACGGCGTTGCGGGTGGCCGGGTCGAGGTGGACGATCGGCACGGCCTTGTTGTACGGGTTGCCGTACTGGTCGAGGCAGATCCAGCCGCTCGCGCCGTCGACCCGGCTGGTGCCGTGCAGGCGCCGCCAGCTCTGGACGACGTCGTCGGTGGAGGGGGTCTTCACGTCCCGCACGGTCTGGTTGCGGATGCCGGCGACGGCGGTGGAGACCGAGTCGTAGGTGATGATCACGCGGCCGTCGCGCAGGTCGGCGGGGCCGATCGCGTCGGGTGCCTTGGTGTCGGGCCTGTCCAGGAGGTCGGCCAGGTCCTTCGAGGCCTTCTTGGAGCCGCCGGTGGTGGCGGTGCTCCGCTCCCCCCAGGTGTCGGGGTGGGCGAGGGCGGTGTAGCGCACGGTGATGCCGGCTCCGGCGGTGAGGGAGTCCCACTTGTCGGCGAACTTCGCGTCGACCATCAGGGTGGAGGCGTGCGAGCCGGTGACGACGGTGTAGGGCTTGTTGCACTTGCGGTTGCCGAGTTCGACCAGGAACTGGCGCAGCTGCACCGGGCGGCCGGCGAAGTAGAGGGTGGTGGCGGCGGAGGTGCAGATGTTGGGCACCATCTGGTGGAAGTCGTTGGCGAGGTTGCCCTCGTCGTTGAAGTCGGGCGGCGACTGGTAGGTCTCGGGGGCGTTGGGGGCGCCCTTGGTGAGCTTCTCGAAGGTCTGGCGCAGGGTGGCGAGGTAGTTGTCGTTCTCGCGCGTGTCCTCGATCACCAGGGCCTCTTCGGGCCTGGTGTTCGCCCCGTACGAGCCGAGGGCGCCGGCCTGGTCGGAGTTGCCGGGGGCGATGCGGGCCAGGCCGGGGTAGCGGCGCGGGTCGGCGGCGGTGTTCCTGATGTCGTCCGCGGTCATCGGGCCGGCCACGACCGGGATGTGCTTGTCCGCGGTGAGGTAGCGCACGGCCTGCTCGGTCTCGGCGATGCTGATGTTGATGCCGGCGACGGCCCGCAGGTTCTGCGTGTCGTCGGCCGCGGCCCGGGCCAGCTGGTCGGCGACGGGGCGCCACTGCTGGTAGCCGCGGCCGGGGTTGGCCAGCACCAGCCGGATCGGGGGCCGGCGCTTGTCGCTGTTCGCGTCGTCGTTGGCCCAGTGCTGGGCCAGGTAGGCGCCCTGCACCTGTTCGACCAGCTCGCGCCGCTCGGCGGGCGCGTCGGAGGTCATCGGGATCATCAGCGCGACGGTGACGGGCGAGCTGTCGGCCACCCGGTCGTTCTCGGCCTTGATGCGGGCGCTGACCTGCTTCAGCTCGTCGGTGAAGACGTAGCCGCCGTCGGTGACGCCGACGCACTCGCGCTGCGGGCCGCGCCGCTCCACGCCGACGGCGCAGGAGGGGTCGTCGGCCAGCACGTACGTGTAGCCCAGGTAGCCGCCGGCGGCCAGGACGGCGACGGCCAGGACGATCACCAGCGCGCGGTTCAGGGGCCCGGAGGGCAGGAACCTCATGGTCGGGAGTCTCCTCGGATCGGGAGGTGGGGGGCCTGGACCCAGCGCCGCAGGAGCTGCGGCCAGGTCTCGTACGCCCGGAAGAACACCGCCTGGTGGGCGGCCCCGGCGAGCTGGGCCAGCGTGAGCAGTTGGAGCTGGACGCTGCCGATCAGCTGCTCGTCGGGCGGTGCGAGCGGGTGCGACTGCCGCCACAGGGCGTCGACGAGGAGCTCGACCGCCTGGTGGACGGGGATGTCGGTGGCCCCGCAGGCCGGGCAGTCCTCGGGCGGGGCGGCGACGGCGGCCAGGTTCCGGGGCGGGCGCGGCGCGGCGCAGACCAGGTTGAGGGCGGTGAGCCAGCCGGCCGTGTCCCGGTCGGCCAGGCGCCGGTGCAGGGCGCGGGCGACGGTGCCGGTGTCGAGGACGGCGAGCGAGTGGTGCAGGAAGCGCTCGTCGGGCGGGGCGGCGTCCGGCGGGGCGTAGTGGTCGCAGAGCGCCTCGTGGATGTCGTGCCAGCGGTCGGCGCCCGGGGTGGCTTCGAGCAGGGTGACCAGGTGGTGGCCGAGCAGGGCGCGCAGGGTGGGGTCGCCGACGAACGGCGCTCCGGTGCCCGGCCACGGGCGGGCGCCCCAGCGGTCGCGCTCCAGCAGCTGCCGGGTGGTCTGGACGCGCAGGGCGCCGTGGTCGCCGGGCGGGTGGTGGGCGTCGAGCGCGTGGGCGGCGTCCTCGTCCAGGGCCGGGGCGAAGTGGGCCAGGCGGGCCAGGGCGGTGGCGTCGGGGACCAGCAGGCGCAGCAGCCGCTCGTGCACCCGGGTGTCCGGCTCGTCGTCGGCCGGCAGGTCGAGCAGGGTGCGGGGGTCGGGGCTGTGCCCGAGGCGGACGGCCCGGCGGCCGGCCTGGACCAGGGCGTGGGCGATCCCGGCCCGGCCCGCGCTGAGGCGGTGGATCAGCTGGGCGGTGTCGGGCCCGGGGTGGTCGGTGCCGAACATCCAGGTGACCTCGTCGAGGGTCAGCTGGGCCAGCGGCAGCCGCAGGGTCCAGCCGGCGGCCGTCTGCGGCCGGTCGGTGCGCCAGAACGGGCCGGTGGCGTTGCGGGTCGTCGCGGCGGTGTCCTCCGGGTCGGGGGTGGCCGGCTCCGGGGCCAGGACGGTGACGACGACGCCGGGCCGGGTGCGGGCCGCCTCCTCGTGCCAGACCCGGGTCAGGGTGTCCAGGACGGGGCGGCCGAGCGGGGTGTGGGCGTTGTCCAGGAGCAGCAGGGGGCGCGGCAGCCGGTTCAGCAGGCGCAGCCGGGTGTAGTGGTCGTCGATGTCCGCGAGCAGGGCGGCCATCAGGTGGCGCTCGGCGCGTTCGCGGTCGTGCGGGTTGCCGCGGAAGCCCCGGGCGAGTTCGGAGAGCTGGACGTTGGCCTCGCCCTGGGCGCTGACCCGGCGTTCGGCCCACCAGCGCAGGCCGTGCTTGTTGGCGCGGGCGCCGAGCAGTTCGGTGGCGACGATGTCGGCGAGCGAGGCGACGACCTCGTTGACCCCGGGGCCCAGCCCGGCCGCGGTGCCGAGGTTCGGGGCGACCTGCCGGACCCATTTCGCCACCCGGTCGCGGCGGGCCTGGGCGTCGGGCTGGCTCTCGCGCAGCAGGCTCTCCAGGCGCCGGCCGGCCGCCTCCAGCTCGCCCAGGCCGACGGTCTGCCAGCTGGTGACGGCGAGCAGGCCCTGGGTGAGGCGGGGGAAGGACAGGCTCCCGCCGAACCGGTTCGCCCGCCGGCTCAGCTCGTAGCGCAGGTGGAAGAGCAGGTCCGAGGCGTGGGAGGCGTTGCTCAGGCGGGGGGCCTCGTTCTCGGCGGGCAGGGCGAGGCCGGGGCGGCCGAAGTCCGGGCGCCCGAGGTCCGCGTACGCCTGGGGCAGGTGCTCGGCGTACCGCTTCTCCAGGGTCTTCAGGAGGGTGGTCCGGCCGGTGAGCCGCCCGCCGGCGCACTCGATCAGCAGCGGGGTCCCGTCCGGGATGCGCAGCCGGGTGCCGTTGCCCGGCTCGGGCCCCGCCAGTTCGAGGCCGACCAGCGAGGGAACGACGGTCTCGAACACGGCCGCCCGTCCGTCCAGCACCACCGCGACCCCCCAGTCCCAGTCCTGCGGCGCGGCGGGAGTGCGCCGCGACGGATGGAGGATAGGGGAACCGGACGGTCCGTCACAGGTGTATCGCCGGAGGAATCCGTTCCCGGTCGCCGAATCGTGACTCTTCTGATGTTCAGTCAAGTCGCTTGTGTGGGCGTGGAGGTGGTGACGGCGGTGCGGGTGGGGGCGGTGGGGGCGGTGGTGCTCGCGGGGAGGGGCGGTGGCGGCGGGTCGGGCGGGGCGGTGGCCTCGGTCAGGGCCGGGGCGGGTGCAGGGGCTTCTCCCAGGGCAGAACGCTGCGGGGTTCCGCCGGGGCGCGGGGTCCCTAGGCTGGTGGGGTGAGCACTCATGCGTCGAACGAAGCCCGCGTCATCCCCCTGCGTCCGCAGGCCTCGCCGCCCGCGTCCGACGGGGCGTCCGGCGCCCCGCAGCGGGCGGAGGGCGCCCCGCAGGCG